>JASFHU010000140.1:0-8540 GCA_050123055.1 Anaerolineae bacterium | reverse complement strand
GTACGAGCCCAAGGCTTGCCACCTGGCTGCACCAGCGTCGAGCCCAGCCGCAAACGCAGCTGCATCACCCCTTGAGGCATAGTACGCACCCAGGGCCTGCCATCTGGCTGCACTGGCATCGATTCCGGCCGCGACCGCGGACCGGGACGTGGAGCTGGTGGCCGTCGATAGCGCGATTGCTACCACAGCCACGAGCAGGATTACAAAGAAACCCACGACGAGGGGGCCAAGCCACTGGCGACTTGGTCCTTGGCTAACAGCAGGATTGACTTGAGCTTGCGTGGCCATGTTTCCTCCTTCAAGAGTTTTGGCGAGAGCCAGCCTCCCGCTCTAGAGTTTGATTGGCTCACTGGGCTGGCCAGATTGGTCCGTTCTTACCAGACTCAACGCCCGCAGTATACAGGCAGCCTGTTGAGGGAGCGTGTCGCAGAGCGTTTATTTATCGTGTTTTCATGAAAGTTTTAATGTAATTGATATTTTACGGGCCATTGGCAGATGTGATGACCCTGGGGGCTGGATTGCATGCTAAAAGTTCGACTGTTGGGCAAGTTTGATGTACAGATAGGCAGCGATTTCGTCCGGATCCCGTCCCGTCCGGCGCAGTCGCTCTTCGCCTACCTGGTTCTCACCGCCGGGACCGCGCACCGCCGGGAAAAGCTAGCCGGCTTGTTCTGGCCCGACTCGGCCGAGAGCAATGCGCGCAGTAATCTGCGCCATGCCCTGTGGCGACTGCGTAAAGCCCTGGCAGAGGGTGGGGACTATTTTCTGACCGATGATCTGACCATCGCCTTTGACGCCAATGCGGACTATTGGCTGGACTCGGCCATTCTTGACGACAGTGTCTCTGAAGATCCGCCGCTGGACAAGCTGCTGGATGCGGTTGAGGTGTACAAAGGCGAACTGTTGCCCGGCTTCTACGACGAATGGACTGTCCTTGAGCGAGAACGGCTGCAGGCGTTGTTTGAGTACAAGATGGGCCTGCTAGGGGGGCGGCTGGTCCGGGCGGGGCGCTGGCCGAACGTCCTGGAATGGGGCGAGCGCTGGATCGCGCTGGGCCAGGTTCCTGAACCAGCCTACCGGGCCTTGATGGTCGCCCATGCCAGATTGGGCGATCTATCGAGCATGGCAGCAGTCTACCAGCGCTGTGTCGAGGCGCTAAGGCGAGAGTTGGGCGTCGAGCCCTCCGAGCAGACACAGGCGCTGTTTGAGCAACTCGCCGCGGGCGAACTACCTGCGCCTGGGCCAAGTCCCAGTCCAGAGCCGTGGAGCTCTGAGGTGGAGGATAAAAAGCCCGACTCGGGGGAGCCACCGTTCAAGGGCTTGCAGTACTTTGACGTGGCCGATGCGGGCCTGTTCTTTGGACGGGAACGGTTGACGGCCAGGATGGTCACCCACCTGCACGCCAGCCGGTTCCTGGCAGTGGTTGGTGCCTCGGGCAGCGGCAAATCATCCGCCGTACGCGCAGGCTTGATCCCTGCACTGAAACGAGGTGAACTCCTGGCGGACGCAGGCGGTTCGTCTCCCTCTGCAGGCCATGAGGGCTGGTTGGTACACATCATCACGCCCTCAGCCCACCCGCTTGAAGCCCTCGCAGTTGCTCTGACCCACGACGAGGCCTCGGCTACGGCAGCAACCACACTCATGGACGATCTGGTCCGGGATCCTCGCAGCCTGAACCTCTACATGCGAAGAAAGCTGGCCGAGGCCCAGAGACCTTTGTTGCTGGTGGTGGATCATTTCGAGGAACTGTTCACGTTGTGTCGCAGCGAAGCGGAGCGACAGGCGTTCGTCGGCAATCTACTCACCGCAGCCTGTCCCCCTTTGCCCAACGTGCAGGAGCCCGAGTGTGAGGGCACTGAACAGATTGCCATCGCCGTTGCCCTGCGCGCCGACTTTTACGCCCACTGCGGGCAGTATACCGGGTTGCGGGAAGCACTGGAGCAACACCAGGTCTTTGTCGGCCCCATGAACACCCGGGAGCTGCGCCAGGCCATGGAGGAACCGGCGCAGCGGGGCGGCTGGACCTTTGAGGCGGGGCTGGTGGACCTCCTGCTGCAAGAAGTGGGTGATGAGCCCGGCGCCCTGCCGCTGCTGTCGCACGCTCTGCTGGAAACCTGGCACCGCCGGCGGGGGCGGACAATGACCCTGGGTGGCTATCACGAGTCGGGTGGGGTGCGCGGTGCCATCGCGCAGACGGCGAACCGGGTCTTTGGCGAGCTGAGCCCAGAGGAACAGGTCATTGCGCGGGCTGTTTTCCTGCGGCTGACCGAACTGGGGGAGGGTACACAGGACACCCGTCGCCGGACGGAACTGCCGGAATTGGTCTCCGACTCTGCCAACGCATCCCAGGTGGAGGCGGTCCTTCATAAGCTGGCTGCCGTGCGGCTGGTCACGATCGGAGATGGGCTCGTCGAGGTAGCCCACGAAGCGCTGATCCGGGAATGGCCAACCCTGAGAAATTGGTTGAACGAGGACCGGGCGGTCCTGCGGCTGCAGCGGCATCTTACAGAGACGGCACGGGCGTGGGAACGCCGGGGGCGAGATGCAGGGGAGCTGTATCGTGGAGCACGGTTGGCGCAGGTAAGTGAGTGGGCCGGCTCGCACGCCGAGGCTCTGAATCCGCTGGAGCGCGAGTTCCTGGAGGCATCGCAGGAGAGGCTCCAGCAGCTTGCAGCAGAACGGGAGGCCCAACGCCAGCGCGAACTGGCAGCGGCACAAAGGCTAGCCGAAACGGAAAAGAGGCGGGCGGAAGAGCAAGCACGGGCTTCGCGCCGCCTGCAGTGGTTGGCTGCAGGATTGGGCCTGTTGCTACTGGTTGCCCTGGTTTCGGCGTTCTTGGCCTTGCAGCAGGCCCGCCGGGCTGAGCAGCAGACGCGGCTGGCCACATCCCGCGAACTTGCAGCAGCGGCCGTTGCCCAGTTGGACGTGGACCCGGAGCGCAGCATCCTGCTGGCGCTAGAAGCGGTGGATGCCACCTACGCAACCGAAGGAAAAGTATTGCTGGAAGCTGCCAATGCGCTGCATTGGGCGATCCCGGCCTCGCGGGTTCGACTCACTATGGCCGGACACGAGGCTCAGGTCTGGGGTTTGGCGTACAGCCACGATGGAGCACGCCTGGCCACCGGCAGTCACGATGGAACGGCCAAGGTATGGGATGCCCACAGCGGCCAGGAGGTACTCAGCCTGGATGCCCACGCAATGCCGATTCAAGCGGTGGCCCTAAGTCCAGATGGAACAAAGCTGGCGACCGGTAGCCTCGACGGGACTGCCAAAACGTGGGATTCGACCACTGGGGAGGGGCTGTTTATTCTGGCTGAGGGTACGGGTGGTGTGCGGGACGTGGCTTTCAGCCCCGAAGGAACGCGTCTGGCCACGACCCACGAGGACGGGACGGTCAGGGTTTGGGACATGGTTTCTGGCAGGAGACTGCTCACCATGCGCGGGCACAGTGGTTGGGTCTCTGGCGTCGCCTATAGCCCCGATGGGGACCACCTGGCGACCGCCGGTGCCGACAGCACGGTGCAGGTGTGGGATGCTCAGACCGGACAGAATCTGCTCGTTCTGAGCGGCCATGCCTCAAGTGTTGCAGACGTGGCCTTTAGTCCCGACGGCACACGGTTGGCCTCGGCTGGGGCAGACTCGACTGCCATGATCTGGGATGTCTCAGACGTACTGTCCACGAGGGCCCCTCGTGCATTTGTGCTGAACACAGGCGAGAGGAGTGAAGCTGCAGGGCCAGCCACAGAGGCGTCCGGCGCCGAACTGCTGCACACATTGTCCGGCCATAACAGCGAGCTGCTTGGCGTCGCCTTTAGCCCCACCGGGACGCACCTGGCCACGTCGAGCGCCGACCGAAAGGTGATCGTGTGGGATCTGGCGACGGGTAAGGAGGTACGCAGGTTGGCTGGACACAGCGGTTGGGTGACCCACGTTGCCTTTAGTCCCGATGGCCGTCATCTGGCGAGCGCCAGCCAGGATACCACGGCCAGGGTGTGGGATTGGGCATCGCCTGGCCGAGAGCTGCTCACTTTGGCCGCCCATGAAACACCGATCAGTGGCATGGCCCTGAGTCCAGATGGGACACGACTGGCGACCAGTGGTCAAGATGGCGTGGCTAAGATATGGGATCTGGGAACGGGCCAAAAGTTGCTCACCCTGAACGGAGCTAGCCATGACCGGCCACAGCACGGGCGGCACGAGCTCTCATTCAACCCAGACGGTACACGGCTCGCGACGCTGGGCGTTGAGGGAGTCCCTCGTGTCTGGGATGCGGTTTCCGGTCAGAAACTGTTTGTGTTGCAGCGGCACGAGGGTCCCCTATCGCAGGTTGCTTACAGCCCCGATGGCTCCAGGCTAGCTACCGCCAGTCACGATGGAACGGCCAAGATCTGGGATGCAGCCAACGGCCAGGAGCTTGTCACTCTGCTCGGGCACAGAGGGCCAGTCCACGATGTAGCACTTAGCCCAGATGGGAACCGAGCAGCCACAGCCAGCGAGGATCGTACGGCCAGGGTCTGGGATGTGGCCAGCGGAGAGCTTCTATTCACCCTGGTCGGTCACACGGATGCTGTGAACCGGCTCGTCTTTAGTCCTGATGGTTCACGGTTGGCCACAGTGCCGGCGAACCTTGATCATACGGCTAGGGTTTGGGATGTGGCCAGCGGCCGGGAACTTGCTGCACTGGTTGGCCACAACAGCTCGATCCTGGAAGCTATGTTTCAGCCGGACGGGACGCGGCTGTATACGGCCGGCAGCGATGGGACCACCCGGGTATGGGATCTAGCAACCGGCGAGCAGGTGCGCACGCTGACCGGCCACACCAGCACAGTCTTTGACCTGGCGCTCAGTCCAGACGAGACGCTGCTGGCCACAGCCGGTGACGATGCGACAGTTCGGGTGTGGGATCTGGCTCAGGGCCGGCAATTGCTCATCCTGACCGGCCACACAAAGGGCGTGAACAGCGTCTCCTTCAGTCCAGACGGCAAGCACCTGATCTCGGCCAGTGACGACGGGACCGTGCGGGTCTACGTCCTGCCCATTTCCGAGTTGGTCGATCTGGCTCAGGAGCGACTGACCCGAACCTGGACCGAGGAAGAATGCTTGCAGTTTCTTCAACTCGCCGCGGATCAGTGTCCGCCCACTCCTTGACCCCACTGCCCCTTCCCACGGTGGCTCGACCCGCACACCCTACAGGAAAAGCACCTGAGAGTAGAGCAGGAACCTGGTGAAGCAGACGGCGGCAAAATTTCCCAGCGTGCAAAAGATGCGCTCGATGCGCCCCCACCGGTAGTCAGGAGAGCCACCGCCGGTGCGGTGGCTCTCCTGGCTGCCTCAAGAATGGGGCCTGAGGTCTGCCTAGTCGAAGGATACTCTGTACTCGAGGACCTGGCCGTCGTGCCACTTGGGCTCGCCCTCCAGCCACTTGGCCATCTCCCCGTACCGCTGCTGCGACTCCTGGCTCTCGGAATAGGCCCGGTAGGCTGCCTCACTCTCCGAGATGGCGACGGCAAAGATCTGGTTCGCGTCGGCGTCCATCTGAAAGACGCACAGGGCCACCGCCCCTTCCGGCTGCCGGTCGCTATTTTCACTGGCCATCAGGGCCTCAATGGCGCCCGGCTTGACCTGCATCTCGGCGATGCTGCCGTAGAGCTGCGCGCCCTCGGGCACGGGGTGGCGCCTGAACATGAGGACCTTGCCGTCGTGCCACTCTGGCTCCGACTGGAGCCACTGCAGCCGCTCAAGATACGCCTCGTGCATATCTGGCCGCTCAGAATTGGCGCGGTAGGCTTTTTCGCTCTCGGCGACCATCATCACATAGTACTCATCGCTACCGGCATCCATCTGAAAGACCGCAGCCGCCGCCGGACCCTCGGCCTGCGGCCCTGCCTCGGTCGACTGCAGCAACGCCTCCCACTTGCCCGGCTTGACCTTGAACCTGGAAATTGAACCGTACATGATGTCCTCCTCTGCTGGTTTATCCGGGCAGGGAACGTCCGGATAAAGTTAATTGTATCACAAGAATCACAAAAAGTCAACTCCCGACAGGCTGTGTGCACACAGGCTCTGTTTGGGAAGGAACAGGTCAGACAAGAGCTCCCAATATCGCCCACCCGGCCAATGTCAAAATCCCCCAGTTGGCCGATGCACTTTTGGTTGCCATGTGGTAGGCTACCCTTGAGAGCCTGCGCCTCGGTGGCGGCGGGCGCTGGCACGAAAGGAGTAGCCGGCATGAGTGGAGGGTTGGTCCAGGACGAGCTGAAGCAAGCCCGGCCCCGATCCCGCCTGGTGTGGATCGCGGTCGTACTCTTTGTGGTGCCCGTCGTCGCGGTGGTGATCCTGGCCCTGGCACAACCTGGCCTGGAGCGGCCGGGCCAGGCCCTTCCGAGCGCGGGACCGGATTCCGACTGGCCCACCGAGGGCTGGTCCACCTCGACACCCGAAGAGCAGGGGATGGACTCGGACCAGCTCGAGGCCATGATGGCCTACGTCGACGAGCACAACGTGGCCCTGGACTCGATCCTGGTCGTCCGCCACGGGCGCCTGGTGTTCGAGGAATATGGCGAGGGCTCTCTGCCAGGCAGAGCCCACGAGCTCTACTCGGTGACCAAAAGCGTCACCTCGATGCTGGTCGGCATCGCCCTCGACGCTGGCCTGATCGAGGGTCTCGACGTGCCCCTGACCGAGCTGCTCCCGCACCATACCATGGCCAACCTGGATGGGCGCAAGGAGCGGATCAGGCTGGAACACCTGCTGACCATGTCGGACGGCCTGGATTGGAACGAGCACAAGTACCCGTACGGGGATTCGCGGAACCCGGTCCGCCAGATGGGGTCCAGCCCCGACATCCTGCAGTTCGTGCTGGACCAGCCGATGGCCCGCGAGCCGGGCGAGGCGTGGGCCTACAACTCGGGGGCGTCGATTCTGCTGGGCGGGATCGTGGAGGAAGCGACCGGCCGCAGCGTGCTGGACTTTGCCCGCGAGGCCCTCTTTGACCCCCTCGGCATCGGGCACATCTATTGGTCTATGGGACCCGGCGGCCACTATGCCACCCACGGCGGGCTGTCCATGACGCCGCGGGATATGGCCCGCCTGGGCTACCTGATGTTGCGCAACGGCACCTGGGACGGGAAGGAGATCGTATCCGCCGACTGGGTGGCCCGCTCGACGACGGCCCACTATCGGGTTCAGGGAGCACATGGTTACGGGTACCAATGGTGGATCCTGCCCGAGGGGCAGGGCTACAGGGCCCACGGCCTCTACGACCAGAATATCATTGTCCTGCCCGAGGCCGACATGGTGGTCGTGGCCACAGCCCGCATCCCCGGCGGCAGCTTCCAGCGGGTCGAAGGGCTGTTGAATAGCTTCATCCTGCCGGCCTGCACCGACCTGCCCGCAGCGTCCCGGCGCGCGACCTACGAGGAGTACGGATTCACCTTGGAGTATCCGGCGGGATTCCGTCTGGAGGAGGCACCGATCCCGGGCCGGGATGCCGTGTCGGACCTGTCGGGCGTGGTGCAGATCACGTCCAACACCGAGCCTTTGGAGATCCTTTCGTTGCTGTGGGACGGCGCGGAAGCCGGCCTTGACGCGGCGGCGTTCCTCGACCTCTATCTGGCGGGTCTTACCGAAACCGGGGTCGGGGTGGCCCCCGGTGAGCCGGCAGAAGGTGAGAAGGACGGTCACACAATGGCCCTGCGGTTTTCAGAGTTGACGCTGGAAGGGGGTGCAAAGCTGCCGGCGATCTCGGGCGCCTGGATCTGCGACCGAGCGAACCGGTTCTATGCCGCGACCTACCTGCCCACGGTGGAGAGGACGCCGGAGGAATTGCGGGCGAGCCTCGAGGATTATCTAGAGAGGCTGACCTGCCACTGAGCGCCTGCCGGGCAGAGCCCAGCAGCAGGCATCCAGGGCAAGGACTGAGGAGGAGGCCATGTGTTTTTCGGCAGAAGCCAGTTTCGCGGCCAGTGGCGTACTTGCTGCCAGCAGCGTCGCCATCGCGCGGCTACCCAAGGAAAAGGCCAGCCTCCCTCTGTCGCTGTTCCCCGCCGTCTTTGCCACCCACCAGTTCATCGAGGGCCTGGTATGGCTGAATCAGGACGGCATCCTGCCAGACGCCTACAAGCCAGCAACGGTCTATGCCTACGCCCTCATCGCCTTCGTGCTGTGGCCCATCCTGGTCCCCTTTTCAGCCTACCTGATAGAGACCGGTGGAAGGCGGCGCATCTTGATCTTGATCTGCCAGGGCATCGGCCTCGGGGTCGGCCTGGCCCTCCTGCTCAGTTTCAGCCGCGCCCCCCTTGAGGTGACGGCTGACTGCTGCAGCCTGTCCTACCGGGTGGACGCGCCACACCTGCTCTTCGTTCCCTACCTGATCGCGGTATCGATTCCGTACCTGGCCTCCAGCCGCAGGGGCTTGGTGCTGTTTGGCGCGGCCATTACGGCCTCCTGCGCTGCGGCTGCGGTTGCGACCTCGGTAGCGACCTTTCCCTCGGTGTGGTGCTTTTTTGCCGCCCTGCTCAGCACGGGCCTGTACCTGTACT
>JASFHU010000139.1:0-8541 GCA_050123055.1 Anaerolineae bacterium | reverse complement strand
CGTATAGCACGGAGGTGGGAGAACTGGCGATTGCGAACACGGCTGGGGTGGCCGCCCATGCACCCCTTACCCTTGCCAGCCTTCGTACTGTCGTGGATGCCAACCCGCCGCAGGGGCTGGGTTTAAGCACGGGCTATGCCGACGCCATCAGCCGTGACGCGGACCAGATCGATGTCCACCTGATCGCCGAACGGGCTGTGGGCAAGTGCGCCCTCAATTGTGATCTGCAGCGGCTGTCTCCCGGCTCCCACGTCACCATCCTGGAGGAGATTGCCGTAGCGGATCTGCTACAGTTTCTGGCCAGACTGGGGCTCAGTGCTCAGGCGGTGCAGGAGGGGCGCAGTTTTGCTGTGGGCAAGGTGGGGCAGAAGGTATGCGGCGCCAACTTTAGCTTGTTGGATGATGCTGCCGATCCCCGGGGGTTGGCGCTGCCTTTCGATTGGGAGGGTGTACCCTCGCAGCAACTGGCCCTGATCGAGGATGGCATTCTGCGTGGGCTGGCCCATGACTCCCGGTCAGCAGCAAAGGAAGGGCTGCTCTCCACAGGCCACGCTGCATCCCGGTTCCGAGGGTTTGGGGAGCCCTGGCCGGCCCCCACACACCTTTTCATCGCCCCTGGCCAGACGCCGCGCGAGGAGCTGGTCGCCGGCGTCGAACGGGGCGTCCTGGTCACGCGTTTCCACTATACCCATTGCCCCGATCCGCCCCAGTTGGTGGCCACGGGCACTACGCGGGATGGGACCTTTCTCATCGAGGATGGCCGCATCGCCGGGGCACTGCACAACCTGCGCTTCACGCAGAGCGTCTTGGATGCATTCTCGAACATTGAAGCTTTGAGCGATGCTCCCGAACTACACCGGGATTGGTGGGGCACTGCGGCACATCACGTGCCGGCGATGCGCATCACCGGCTTTCAGTTCACCGATGAGGCAGGGTGAGCCACAGCCGTACTATCGGCTTATTACCACAGGTGGGTGTACTTGAGGCCGCTCCCGGTATTGAACAGGATCACCGTCTCGTCGTCACCGATCCAACCCTGAGCGCGCAGGCAGTGAAACGCGGAAAGAGGAGCAGCTCCTTCCGGACAGGTAAACATGCCCTGGGTACGCCCCATGAGCCGGGCAGCGTCCATCATTTCCTCGTCCGGTACGGATAGGGCCGTCCCGCCGCTTTCCCATAGGGCTCGCAAGATCATAAAGTCACCCACGGCGGCCGGCACGCGCAGCCCGTCGGCCAGGGTGGCAGCTTCCGTCACGCCAATCCGACGCCTACTTGACAACGCTCTTTCGCTGTGCTATAATCCCGACAGTTTACTAAGGATTAGGGACCGGGGTGAGAGGAGACGGGTGCGAGTTTCGGCCAAAGAGCTGTACGGATTGCGAGCGATGAGCGAGTTCGCCCGTCACTACGGGCGGGGACCGCTCTCGCTGACCGAGGTAGCCAGAAGGCAAGGCATTTCCCAGCCTTACCTGGAGCAGATAGCTATCGATCTGCGTCGGGCTGGTCTGTTGCACAGCAAGCGGGGAGCACAGGGCGGCTACTACCTGGCCCGTGCCCCAGAAGCAATGACCGCCGGCGACGTCATCCGGGCATTGGAGGGCTCTATTCTACCCATCCAGTGTGTGGCCCAACAGAAGTGTACGCCCTGCTCCCTCGAAGATGGCTGCAGCGCACGGGGCATCTGGGAAGAGGTGCGCGATCGCCTGGTAGAGACACTGGACTCGATTGTTTTGGCCGATCTCGATTAGCTACATGACTGAAGACATACTGGTCTGGAATGCGTGAAAGTATGATAAGCGACTCCAACTTGCAGTCGACAAAAGAGCGCCATCATCAGGCCTCACTCCATGGGCACAGCAGCCGGCTGCGACGATGGCGAGCACTGGTACGTGAGGACATCCAAACCATTTACCTCAAGGATCCGGCTGCCCGCAGCCTGTTCGAGGTCCTGATCTGTTACCCTGGGCTGCACGCGAGTTGGCTGCACAGGATGGCTCATGGTCTCTGGATCAGGAATCACTTGACCCTGGCCCGGTTGTTGTCGCAGTTGAACCGGGCTTTCACGGGCATCGAGATCCATCCCGGCGCGCGTATCGGACGCAGGTTCTTCATCGATCACGGTGCTGGGGTGGTGATTGGCGAGACGGCCGAGATCGGAGATGACGTGCTGATGTACCAGGGCGCCGTGCTGGGCGGCACCTCGTCGGAACGCACCAAGCGCCACCCAACTGTCGGGAACGGCGTGGTCATTGGCGCCAACGCCGTTGTCCTGGGCAACGTCACCGTAGGAGATGGCGCCAAGGTCGGCTCCGGCTCGGTAGTGATCGAGTCGGTGCCCGCTGAAGCCACGGTGGTGGGTGTGCCAGGGCGCATCACCCAGATAAACGGCAAGCGTCTCGGCCAGCAACCGCCAGACATCCTGGATCACGGACGGCTGCCCGATCCAGTCGTACAAACACTCAAATGCCTGGTTGATCGAGTTGAGCACCTGGAGGCTCAGGTCCAAGAGTTATCATCGCCGGCCGGGCCGGTTCCGTGGGACGATGAGGTACCCCTTGTGTGCACCTGGCTGGCCGAAGAACGAAGCGAGCAGAAGACATGACCATACAAAAAGCCGACACCATTCTGGACCTCGTCGGCAACACGCCGCTGGTTCGCCTGCACCATCTACCCCCCGAGGGGTCGGCGGAGTTGTGGGCCAAGCTGGAAGCCTTTAACCCGGGAGGTAGTGTCAAGGATCGCATCGCAAAGGCCATGATCGAGGAAGCAGAAGCATCGGGCTTGCTCGAGCCTTCCGGCACCATCATCGAGCCGACGAGCGGCAACACCGGCATCGGTCTGGCCATGGTGGCGGCGGTCAAAGGCTATCGCCTCATCCTCGTCATGCCTGACACAGTAACCGCTGAACGCTCGGCACTTCTGAGAGCCTACGGTGCAGACGTGATCTTCACACCGGGAAAAGATGGCATGAAGGGCACCATCTCACTGGCAGAGGAACTGGTTCAGAAGCACGGCTATTTCATGCCCCTCCAGTTCTCCAATCCTGCCAACCCAGAAGTTCACCGCCGCACAACGGCTGCCGAGATCCTGGCTCAAGTAGGCCACCTGGATGCCTTTGTCGCTGGTGTGGGCACTGGCGGCACGGTCACCGGCGTGGGCGAGATCCTGAGGGATGCCTTACCCAACGTCCAGGTTGTGGCTGTCGAGCCGGCCGGGTCACCGGTGCTATCGGGCGGTTCACCGGGCAAACACAAGATCCAGGGGATCGGTGCCGGATTTGTCCCTGAGGTTTTTAATGCCAGCGTTGTCGACGAAATCATACAGGTATCGAACGAGAACGCCGCCGAAACCACCCGTCGCCTGGCCCGGGAGGAGGGCATCTTGGCCGGCATCTCTTCTGGTGCAACCGCCTGGGCAGCGGTGCAGACTGCCCAGAGACTGGGGCAAGGCAAGATGATCGTCGTCCTGCTAGCCGACACCGGAGAGCGGTATCTGAGTACAGAGTTGTTTGAGTAACAAGAGATGCAAAGCTTAATGCGTTATGTTTAGAAAACACACAAAGGAGTGGTTAGGGGGACCATGAACGTACCAGCCAACCAGACTGTTTACCTGGATCATGCAGCCACGACGGCCGTGGACCCGCGGGTCGTGGAGGCGATGCTACCCTATTGGACCCAGCACTATGGCAACGCCTCGAGCGTCTACACCTTGGGACGCGAGGCCCACCGCGCCCTGGACCAGGCCCGCCAGACGGTCGCCGAGATCCTGAACTGTACGCCCAGGGAGGTGATTTTTACCAGTTGCGGCACCGAGAGTGACAACCTTGCTCTGCGCGGTGTAGCCTTTGAGCGCCGCCACCGGGCTCAGAAGAACCACATCATCTCCTCGCCCATAGAACACCACGCCATCGCTCATACGGCGGAACAGTTGGAAAAACAGTTTGGATTTGAGATCACCTACGTCCCGGTGGATCGGTATGGAATGGTGGACCCGGGTGACGTGGCACAGGCCATTCGTCCCGACACGGCCATCATCAGCATCATGTATGCCAACAACGAGGTGGGTACGATCGAGCCCATTTCCGAGATTGGCGAAATCGCGCGCGCCCAAAAGATCCCCTTCCACACCGATGCAGTTCAGGCCGGCGGCAGCTTGAGCCTGGACGTCAAGGCGCTGAACGTGGACATGATGTCCCTGTCGGCCCACAAATTCTATGGCCCCAAAGGTGTCGGAGTTCTTTACGCTCGACGCGGAGTCCCCTTCCTACCCATGCAGACCGGCGGTGGTCACGAGCGCAAGCGGCGAGCTGGCACCGAGAATGTGCCCTACATCGTGGGCCTGGCAACGGCGCTCGAGTTGGCCCATAAAGAGCTCGAGGAATCTGACGAGCGCATTACCCGGCTGCGGGACAAGCTGATCGCCGGTGTGCTGGAACGCATCCCAGATAGCCAATTGTCCGGCCACCCCACACAGCGCCTGGCAAACAATGCCAGCTTTCTGTTCAAGTACGTCGAGGGCGAATCGATCTTGCTCAACCTGGACCTGCTGGGCATCGCCGCCAGCAGCGGCTCTGCCTGCACCAGCGGTTCCTTGGAGCCATCCCACGTCCTCACTGCCATGGGATTCCCACACGAAGTGGCCCACGGCTCCCTGCGGCTGTCCTTGGGCAAAGAGAATACCGACAAGGACGTAGACTATGTACTGGAGACGCTGCCCGGCATTGTCGCCAAGTTGAGAGAGATGAGCCCGCTGTACAACGGATAAAGGTCAGGGGGAAGAAATAGATCTCGCTCCGGCAGGTCTATGGTCCGCGCCGCCTCGTTTCGACAAAGCGGCGCGGTTGTGGTATACTGACGGCAACGAACGAACCAACAGACACAGGTGCTATTGACCACAGATCACAGCCACCGAGGGCAGACTGAGACCAGCAAATCCAACAATCGAGGAGCATCATGTCACTCTCATCTTTGGAGAATGCAGCCAAGCAAGTGATCATGTTCGGCGGGAAGGGGGGCGTAGGAAAGACAACCACCTCGGCCACAACCGCTCTCCACTTTGCCTCGAAGGGACTGAGGACGCTGATCCTATCAAGCGACCTATCACCCTCCCTATCAGACATCTTTGAAACTGACATCGGCGCCACCGAGACGCCCATTCCCAATGTGCCCAACCTATGGGGTCTGGAGATCGATCCCGGCGAGGTGATGCGCCGGTGGAAGGTCAAGTTCGGACCCGAGATCTATGAGGCATCACAGGTCTTTGTGGACATGCCCTACGACGAAGTCGTAGACTATGTGGCTATGGCGCCAGGGATTCAGGAAGAGTTTATGCTGGACTTTATCTTGGAGCAGGTGAGAGACGATCGCTACGATCTGTTGGTCTGGGACACAGCCCCGGCAGGCGACACCCTGCGCCTGCTCGAGTTGCCCCACAAGTTTCTGAGCCACCTGCGTACCGCCCCCCGCGTCTATCTGGGGGTCAGGGACAAGCTCCAGCTCAGCCGTGTCCCCTTTTTGCAACTGATCGACAGTTGGGAAGCGCTATCCCAAGAGATCACCGATTTCTTTCGCGATCAGGCCAATACCGAGTTCGTCCTGGTTACCATTCCAGAGGCTCTGGGCGTATACCAGGCCAGGCGGCTGGTGGGTGAGTTTGCCCAATTCGGGCTAAAGATTCACCATCTGGTCGTCAACAATGTGATCACCCAAAACGATTCCGACTTTCTCCGGCAACGCCAGGCCATGCAGCGTCCGTATATTGACATGCTGTCACAGGAGTATGGCCGGCAGATGACTATCACCCAACTACCCCTTTTTGCCGATGAGATGAAGGGCACGGAACGTTTACAAAAGCTCGAAGAGCTGCTATTTGCGTCCTAGAGGAGATGAATTGGTGACTAGCCGGGGTCGCATCGTCATCGCTATGAGTGGGGGTGTGGACAGCTCCGTCGCGGCCGCTCTGCTCGTCGAACAGGGCTACGAGGTTGTTGGCGTGATGATGCGTCTCTGGGCCGAGGAAGAGAATCGATGTTGCGCCCCTCAGGCGGTTGATGATGCCCGCCGCGTGGCAGCCCAACTGGACATCCCCTTCTACCTGGTCAACTATGAAGCCCAGTTCAAGGCCCATGTGGTCGACTATTTTGTCGCCGAGTATAGCCAGGGGAGGACGCCAAATCCTTGCCTGGCCTGCAACCGGCACATTCGTTTCGGGCGCTTGCTCCAACAGGCCCGGGCCCTGGACGCCGACTATTTGGCGACCGGTCACTATGCTCGGGTCGATCTAGCCAACGGCAACTACCGGCTGCGGAAAGGCGCCGACCCACTGAAGGATCAGTCCTACGTGCTCTACATGCTGAGTCAAGACAAACTACGGAAGGTTCAATTCCCCATCGGCGGCTACACCAAGGCCCAGGTGCGGGAGATGGCCCGCGAACGCGATCTGCCCATTGCAGACAAGGACGAAAGCATGGAGATCTGCTTTGTGACGGACGACGACTACCGGCGCTTTTTGCGCCAACAGGCCCCTAAAGCGATCCAACCCGGCCCTATCTTTGATCTTGGCGGGTACGAGATTGGACAGCACCAGGGACTGCCCTTCTATACGGTCGGCCAGCGGCGAGGGTTGGGCATTGCTGCGCCAAAAGCACTGTATGTTATCCGCTTGGATGTCCCGCGCAACGCCCTCATCGTGGGGACAGCGCGAGAGTTGGGCCAGCGCAGCCTGGTCGCCGGTGACGTTAGCTACATCAGTGGCCATCCGCCCAGCAGCCCGGTACGCGTCCAGGCCCGGATTCGCTACAAGGCACGCCTGGCGGACGCAGTCTGGACGCCACTAGCGCGTGGACAGGCCCAGGTCGAGTTTGACACCCCGTTGCGCGATATCACGCCGGGACAGGCGGTGGTGGCCTACCAAGGCGACGAGGTGCTCGGTGGGGGGATCATCAGCGAGTAAAACCATGCTTCAAACGCCTGCCTTGCTTCTTTCCATTGTCTTGGCCTCGCTCTACGCTGCACTGTTTTTTTTGTGGCAAGGGCGGGGTTTGCGCGATCTGCTGTTTTTCTGGTTGGCGGCGCTAGTTGGCTTTGCCTCTGGTCATCTGGTGGGCACACTGTGGGGTTTTATCCCCTGGACCATTGGCCAGGTCCACATCATCGAAGCAACCATCGTTACGATACTATTTCTCGTGATCGCCCGCTGGCTCAGACAGGACAAGAAAGCCACATGACACAGACATACAGCAAGGACCGACCTCCCGTTAACAGCATCCACCCGGCAGAACCTCGCGACACTGCGCAGGTCTGGTATGACGATGGGCGCGTGTTCGAGGGACCGGTGGGCACACCGCTGGAAGAATTTATCCGAGTGGCCGGATCCGATCCACGGGCTCCCACAGTCGCCGCCCTGATCGATAATGAACTGCGCGAACTCACCTATCGCGTCGAGGGCGACATCGAGGTGGCTCCCATCACCATGGCCGAAAGCGATGGCTTTCGCATCTACCGCCGCTCTCTGGCCTTTCTGATGGTGACGGCGATCCACGAACTGTTTCCAGACGCCACAGTTTATGTAGACCACTCCCTGACCTTCGGCGGGTACTTTTGCCAGGTCCAGGGTCGCCAGCCATTCAGCGTCGAAGAATTGGCCCAGATCGAAACCCGGATGCGGGAGATTGTCGAGGCCAACGAGCCACTACTCAAAACCCGTGTCCCTCTGAGCGAAGCCATTGCGCTGTTTCGGGCCCGGGGCGATGACGACAAGGTTCGGCTCCTGAGCCGCAGGCGCAAGAGCTATCTTGCACTGTACAATCTGCGGGGTTTCCGCGATTACTTTCACGGCTACATGGTCCCTTCCACCGGCTATCTAACCGTCTTTGCGCTGCATAGCTATCCACCAGGCTTCATCCTCCGCTTTCCACGCACCAGCCCACCGATGCACCTCCAGCCAATTGTGGACTATCCCAAGCTGGTCACCGTATTCCGCGAATACGGCGAATGGATGTTGTTGATGGGCATCCGCGACGTGGGCCGGCTCAACGAGGTGATCGCTGGCAACTGGGCCCGCCAGGTCGTTCTGGTGGCTGAAGCCCTTCACGAGCAGCGCGTGGCTCGCATTGCGGAGTGGATTGCCTCACGGCAGGCAGATGCAGAAGAGGCGGAAGGTAAGCGGGTCCGGCTGGTCCTCATTGCAGGACCATCATCCTCCGGCAAGACCACCTTTTCCCGGCGCCTGAGCATCCAGCTACTGGCCAATGGACTCCGCCCTTTCGCGCTGGAACTGGACAACTACTTTGTGGATCGTGAAAAAACACCGCGCGACCACAACGGCGACTACGATTTCGAGTCCCTGAGCGCCCTGGATGTCCCCCTGTTCAACGAAAACCTGCTGCGTCTGCTCGACGGGCAGGAGGTCACGCTGCCCCGCTACAACTTTAGAACCGGGCTTCGTGAAACGGGGCCGACCGTGCGCCTGCAGCCAGACCACATTGTCATCGTCGAGGGGATCCATGGTCTGAACCCCAACCTGGTACCCAACATACCTCCA
>JASFHU010000138.1:0-8555 GCA_050123055.1 Anaerolineae bacterium | reverse complement strand
TAGTCTGTGACGTTTTGAGAACAACTTCGGCGCTGGCAAGGGGGTAGCATGAGGATAGACACCCGCGAGTTTGCCCAGGAATTCACACTGTTGGAGTGTATCCAATGCGGGCGCTGCACAGGCAGCTGCCCAGTTTCGCTCAAGACGGCGCTGAATATCCGGGGCATCATCTATGAGGCACTGATCGAGGACAGCATGGAGATCGGCGGCCTGGAGGTGCTATGGGACTGCACGAACTGCCTGACCTGCACCACCCGCTGCCCCAAGGATATCCAGCCAGCCGAGGTCATAATCGGGCTGCGGGGCTACATCGTCGGCGAGGGCAAGGGGGTGCCGCCGCGGGTGAGAGACGCGCTGATGAGTGCCTTCACCCGGGGTAACACACTGGGCTTCGCGGCCGAGGACCGGGAACAGTGGGCCGAGGAATTGGAGTTTGAGGTCAAGAACGTGCTGGACGAGGGTGAGACCGACCTGTTGTTCTACGTTGGCTGCACCCCGGCCTACGATCCCCGCATCCAGCCGGTCACGCGGGCCCTGGCGACGGTGTTTCAGCGGGCTGGGCTCGAATATGGCACCATGGGCATGGACGAATTCTGTTGCGGCAACGAGATCAAGCGCATCGGCGAATCAGAAGGCTTTGAGTCGATGGTGGAAGAATACCACGAGATGCTCCAAGAGTTCGAGGCCAAGCGGATGGTGACCGTCTCACCTCACTGCTTCAACACCTTCAAGAACGAGTATGGCGACATGCCGTTCCCGGTGTACCACTATACCCAGCTCCTGGTCGAGCTCTTGGAGGGAGGCAAGCTGGCCCTTGGTCACGAGGTAGGCAAGAAAGTAACCTATCACGACCCCTGCTTCCTGGGCAAGCACAACGAGATCTATGACGAACCACGCCACATCCTGCAGAGCATTCCCGGCGTCGAGTTCGAGGATCTGGACCGATCCCGCGAGCGGAGCGTATGTTGTGAAGGGGGCGGCGGCAGGATGTGGGCTGAGGGGACCAATATCGAGGAGCGGTTGGCCCACCAGCGGGTCCACGACGCGGTGGATCTGGGTGCTGAGGTGCTGGCCGTGGCTTGCCCCTTCTGCCTGTTGACGCTGGAGGACGCGGTCAAGATCCTGGGACTGGAAGACAAGATCCAGGTAATGGACATCATGGAACTGGTGGCAACGGCGGTTTAGCAGGGATGGAATACTATGGCATCTAGAATTGGCGTTTACATATGCCATTGCGGGATCAACGTCGCGGCGACAGTGGATGTTGAGGCGGTAGCCGAGTTTGCAGGCAACCTGCCCCACGTGGTGGTGGCCCGCGACTATATGTACATGTGCTCCGATCCTGGCCAGGAGATGATCCAGCAGGACGTGCGCGACCACGATCTGAATCGGGTAGTCGTCGCCTCCTGCTCGCCGCGGATGCACGAGACCACTTTCCGTACCGTCATCGAAGAGGTGGGCGTAAACCCCTATTACTTTGAGATGGCCAATATCCGCGAGCAGGTCTCGTGGGTACACACCAAGCGGGAGATAGGCACCCAGAAAGCGAAGGACCTGGTGGCCGGCACGGTAGCCAAAGCGGCACTGCTCGAGCCACTAGAGGAGCGGCAGGTAGAGGTCACGCCAGCGGCGTTGGTCATCGGCGGTGGGATCGCCGGGATCGAGGGGGCACTGGACATTGCGGATGCCGGCTACAAGGCGTACCTGGTGGAGCGGCAGCCCAGCCTGGGCGGGCGGATGGCCCAACTCAACAAGACCTTCCCACGCCTTGAGGATGCCGGGGCACTGGTCGTCTCGGAGATGGAGCGGGCGTTGGAGCACCCCAACATCGAGGTACTGGCCTATGCCGAGGTAGAGGAGGTCGAAGGCTACATCGGCAATTTTGCGGCCAGGGTTCGCCGCAAGCCACGATTCGTAGACCCGGCCAGGTGCACATCGTGTGGCAAATGCGCCGAAGCCTGTGTCCTGGCCGGCCAGATCGCCGACGAATTCCAGATGGGCCTGGGCCGGCGGGCGGCAATCTACCGACCCTTCCCCGAAGCATTGCCTGATTGCTACACCGTGGACCCGGCCCACTGCCTGCTGCTGAAGGAGGGAAGGTGTGAGGACGGCCCACCTTGCGCCCTGGCCTGCCCCGAGGATGCGGTGGACTTGAACCAGGAAGCAGAGGAGATCGAGCTGGAGGTAGGCTCTATCCTGGTTGCTACCGGTTACGACCCCTTCAATCCTGAGCGCAAACCCGAGTTTGGGTATGGCCGCTATCCGGGTGTGGTCTCGGCGATGGAGTTCGAGCGACTGGCAGCGGAGAATGGTCCCACGGGCGGGCGCATTGTGATCCCGGGCACAGATCGGGAGCCGGAGCAGGTGGTATTCATCCATTGCGTCGGCTCGCGCGACAAAGCCGGCGCAGCCACGGGATCGGGCCACGAGTACTGCTCGCGGGTGTGCTGCATGTACACCGCCAAGCAAGCCAACGTCGTGCTGGACCAATTACCTGACGCCCGCGTGACTGCCTTTTACATGGACGTGCGGGCCTTTACCAAGGGCGGCGAGGAATTCTACGATCGGGCTCGCGCTCGCGGTGTGCGGTACCGGCGCGGCAATCCCTCGGAGGTGTATCAGCGGGGCGACAAGCTGGTGGTCCGGTCAGAGGATACCCTGCTGCAGCGCACGGTGGAGGTGGAAGCCGACATGGTGGTGCTGGCGGTTGGCTTGGAGCCTTGCAGCGGCGGCGAGAAGATCGCCAAGATGCTCAAGCTTTCGTGCACTGGCGACGATTTTCTGGCCGAGGCCCACCCAAAGCTGCGCCCGGTGGACACGACCAGCGACGGTATCTTTTTAGCGGGCACCTGCCAGGGGCCGAAGGACATTCCCGACACGGTGGCCCAGGCCAAGGCGGCGGCTTCGTCGGCGCTCATCCCGCTGTCGATGGGCAAGGCCAGGGTGGAGGCCATCGTCAGCTCGGTGGATGAGGAACTGTGCGTGGGCTGCGGACTGTGCGAGGGGACCTGTCCCTACGCCGCGCTGAGCCCCCACCCCTGGCGGGGGATCATGACCATCAACGAGGTGCTGTGCAAAGGCTGCGGCGCCTGCTCGGTGGCCTGTCCCTCAAAGGCGATCACGTTGGGGCACTTTACGCAGAAGCAGACGCTGGCCATGCTGGATGCGATGCTGGCCTGAGGTGTGACCCTCTCGCCGGATGCGACCGGAGAGCAGCGGACCTGTCGTATGAAGGACAAATGGAGCTTTCGTCTCAAGTATCCGCCGACACCAGAGTATGCCGCCCGACTCGCGGAGCTCATGGTGGAGCCGGCACGCACGGACCCGGAGATCGATCTGGACTTTTCGGTCGGCAGCTTGAAGCAGGTGGACAGGGCCATACGGCGCATGCGCCGCGAGGGCGCCGATTTCGGCCAGATCGCCACGACGTTGTTCGGATTTGGTTGCTACGTCGGCGAGGTATTCGTGCGAAACGCTGGGGGAAAGTGGCGGCTGACTCAAGAGACGGACCTGAGGGATCTGACCAAATCTCCGATGGTGGTTGAAGTGAAACAGGAGCAGTTGTGTGATCCGATCTTTAAGGTGTTCAGCCGCTTCGCACACGACATAGAGGAAGGCTTGCCAACCTTCTATCAGGTCCATGCCAGGGTCCTGGCAGAAGATCGCGAGGAGAGTGGGGGCATTTGGAAACGGATGATGGGGCGCCGCTAGGCACCCACAGCCATCGAGATGAAAAAGGAATCCATAGAGTCTAGTCGGAGGAGGTAGCATGAACTCAATCGTTTGTCTGAAAGAGGTGCCGGACACCGAGACGCGCATCGAAGTCCGGGACGGCAAGGTGGCCGAAGAGGGCGTCCAGTACGTGGTTAACCCCTACGACGAGTTTGCCCTGGAGGAGGCCCTCAAGTGGCAGGAGCAATATGGCGGCAAGGTGACCCTGGTCAGCCTAGGGCCGGAGCGGGCACGGGAGAGCATCCTCAAAGGCCTGGCCATGGGCGCCGACGAGGTGTATCACCTGTCTGACGAAGCGTTCCTGGGTAGCGACGCTTTTGCCACGGCCAAAGCATTGGCGGCGGCCATCGAGAAGGTGGGCGAGTATGACGCTATCTTTTGCGGAAGGCAGGCCGTGGATGAGGACAACGCCGCGGTGGGCATCATGCTGGCCGAACTGCTGGACCTGCCTCACGTGTCGGTGGTCAGCAAGCTCGAGATCGCTGAAGCGGGCAACTGCGGCAAGGCCGAGCGGGACATCGAAGGCGGCAAGGAGGTCGTAGAATTCCCGCTACCAGCGGTCATCACCGCCCAGAAGGGTCTGAACGAGCCACGCTACCCATCGTTCCGCGGCATCCGCCAGGCGCGCCGCAAGCCATTCACCCAATGGACGGTGGCCGACCTGGGCCTGGAGGCGGGCGAGGTTGGCGCTGCAGGGGCCAAGCTGGAGGTGGTCGAGGTTATGCCGCCGCCAGAGCGACCACCCGGGCGCGTCATCGAGGGCGAACCGGCCGAGGCGGCCCAAGAGGTGGTGCGGCTGCTACGTGAAGAGGCAAAGGTGATCTAGGGCGCTGTCTGTCAGGCCCTTGGCACCTTGCTGAGGCTTGAGAGACAATGCTGTGGAGTTGTTTCAGGACAGCTCTCAGGAGGCGGAACATGAGCAACAATGTACTTGTCATTGCAGAACAGCGGGACGGCGTCTTAAAAAAGGTCGCCTTTGAGATGTTGGGTGTGGGCGCCGAGCTAGCCGCTGCCCTGGGTGGCAGCGTAGAGGCCGCGTTGTTGGGATCCGGGCTGGGAGATCTGGCCAATACCCTGATCCAGCATGGCGCCACCAAGGTGTACGTGTCCGACGACGAGGGATTGGCCACCTATTCCAGCGAAGGCTATGCGGACACCCTGGCCGCCCTTGTAGGCCAGATCGAGCCGTCTGTCGTCCTCCTTGGCGCCACGGCCATGGGCCGGGACCTGGGGGCTCGCCTGGCGGCGCGGCTGGGCGTGGGCCTGGCCTCTGACTGCGTCGGCCTTGAGATCGCCGACGGGCGGCTGCTGGCGACGCGGCCCGTCTTTGCCGGCAAGGCGCTGGCCAAGGTGAAGCTGAATGGCGACCCACAGATGGCGACGGTGCGGCCCAACGTGCTGGCCGCCCCAGAGCCGGATAGCTCGGCGGCGGCGACGGTCGAGCCGGTGGCGGCATTGACAGAGAGGGTGCGGGCCAAGGTTGTGGAGATCGCGGGAGCCGGAGAGGGAGAGCTCGATGTGGCCGAAGCCGACGTGATCGTCTCCGGGGGGCGGGGTGTGGCCGGGCCGGAGGGCTTTGAACCGATCAGCAGTCTGGCCAAGACGCTGGGCGCGGCGGTGGGCGCCTCGCGCGCAGCGGTGGACGCCGGCTGGATCGAGCACGCTCACCAGGTGGGGCAGACGGGCAAGACGGTGACGCCCAACCTGTACATTGCCTGTGGCATATCGGGGGCGATCCAGCACCTGGCGGGGATGAAGACTTCGAAGGCCATCGTGGCGGTGAACAAAGATCCTGAAGCGCCCATCTTTAAGGTGGCTAACTATGGCATCGTTGGCGACCTGTTCGAGGTGGTACCGCTGCTGGAGAAGGAGTTCGAGGCGCTGCTCAGCGAGTGATCCAGGAGAGCGCAGACTGTATAGCGCAGATGCCATAGTGGGGGGTCTGCGCATGCAACGGCAAAGGAGGCCACCCATAGGGGTGGCCTCCAACTTGCTCATGCTATCCTCAGCCAGTCTTTGCGACGAAACTCACCAGCCTTAGGTCGAAGCCTTACGAAGGCAGCCCTCTGCAGGGAGCTCGACGGAAGACTGAATGCCGAGTGAGCCCCTGTTCTAGGGTTTGCCCTCGTAGACAAGCTCCGTCCATTCTTCCCACCATGCCCACGGGAACGTGGGTGGTTCGCCTGCTTGCACCCCTGGGTATGCGAGCCAGACCGGTATGCGCTCCTGTGGCCATAGCCATTGCACCGGAACGAGCAATGTCCGCACGTCCCCCACCCCGACCGTCTCTCCGGTGTCGTGCACGAACAGGGAAGCACCAAAGAACAGACCATCACCATGTATCGCGGCCACTGGATCAAACGCACCGGGCTCAAAGGGGCACGGCTCGTCAAAGACAATGCTCAGCGAGGCTGACCTCTGGGGTGTGTCATAGGGTTTTGTTTCATCCGTATTGCTCAATTGGGGCAAAACGTCGCTAGTGAAAGGAAAGAGCTCAAACTCGTCACCTGCCGAGGCATCAAAGTCTCCGCTGTCCGTGAACACAAGATTGCCTCCCGCATCGAAGCGGTTCATTGTGTACGTCCCATCACATGCAAACTCATCTTGCGGGATGGTCAAACTAAAGGCGTGATCATAGGCAGCGCCACGAGCTTCCGGTTGCACAGCAAAGTCGATAGAGACCAGCTCTGCCCCAGGCGATGTATCCGCATAGGTGGGGTCCAGTTCGACACTGGTCATCCAGTCGTTGTAATCCCAGTCGAGGTTCCCCGGGGAGTTTGGGAGATCCTCAAAGCCAAAGGCCACCTCGCACAGCTCAAGGATCTGGACCTGGACGCCGGCGTCATCTTCGATCCTGGTACCCGTGTCGTTGGTCACCAGGAATGCCTCGTTGGCAACCTCGAAGAGCTGGCAAATGCTGCCAGGAGCCGTGATGTCCCGGGAGTAGGTAAAGGTCGCCGGGACCTCGTCATAGCGAACTGTGCCCAGGGTGTCGGTCGGGAGGTCCCAGAAGTCATCAAAGACTTCAACCTCTTCGTCAATCAGGTTCATAGTGGCCTGGCTAAAGTCGACCTGCGCCGAGCCGCTAAAGCCGGTCGTCCCACCATTGTTGTTTTTCAACGTCGCCGTCGCCGTGTTGGTACGGTCAGTTCCGTCAGGTAACTGGACGGGACCGTATGTACAGGTCAGGGAACCGCCGGCTGGCACGATCAGCGACGGGCAGTTCACAGTAGCCGCGGTGCCCGGCGATACCATGTCGGTCACAGACGCCAACTCGGCATCCATCGGAGCCGGATTGTCGACGGTGATAGAACCCTCCACGGCCCAATCGCTATCGGTATACGGCGGGGAGTCCAAGTCAACGGTAACGGTGTACTGCGCTGTAGTAGAGCCACCGGGAAGTAGAATAATGGGCCCCGGGTCATCCACCGTCTTGTCGATGGTCCAGAGATAGGTACGCGTCAAAGAGGTCTGGGCGTCCTTGCTCACGTCCAGCTCATGTACCTTTGTCACGCAGTCATCCGAGGCTGTGACCGTCGCCAGGGCATACTCGGCACTCGCCGTGGCCGTGTTCGTGATGTCATCGGCCAACGGGGTGTTGGCAGCCAGGTTCGAGCCGGTCCCATGGATCACCAATGGCAGGTATACCCGATAGCGTCCGTCGCCTAGAGCACCGGCTGAACTGGCAATGATCGTGGCAGTGAAGGTCTTGGACTCGTCTGGCTCCAGTTCAACCGTCTCGTTCAGACCAATGACCGGATCCTCTACCACGATCCCTTCCAGGAATACGTTGCCGGTGTTGGTGACGGTGATCTCGTACTCAATGTCGTCACCGACAAAGACGTCCGCCGGGCAGACCTTGGTCAGATCGAGCTCGGGCTGGCCATTGCCAAAGTCCAGGTCGTTCTCCTCGCGATTCTGCAGGTTGATCTCGACGGTATAGACCTCGTCACCGCAGGTGTCGAAATCGGTAAAGCCTGGCGCGCTCTGCACCCAGCTTTCAGGGCACACCTCCTGGACCGTATAGGTGCCGTCTTTCAACCCCTCAAACTCATAGTACCCGTCGGCATCGGTGAAGGTCTCACTACCATCGCTCAGCGTGATCTTCCAGCCCTCCAATGGTGGCTCATCCGGCTTGTCCCAGGAGCCATTGCCGTTCACGTCCAGGAATTTGTGACCATCCAGGCGGCACATGATCTCCAACGGGATCGGCCCGGCCAGGTCTTTGAGATCCGATTCTACCTCCAGGGAGGAGCGGCTCTTGGCGTGTACGGTGCTAAAGGTCGAGCACTCTGCCTCGATGCCAAGATCTGTCAGGTTGAGCGCGGCTTCGGCAAACTGGAACATGCCGATCTCGGTGCGCGGATTGCCCTGCGCATCGGTCGATTCCCACGGTGCCGGGAACGGCTCGTCGTTCATCGTCGCCTGGCCCAACCCGGACTCGGACAGAACGGCCCCGTCACTCAGCACCCGATAGTGCCAACCGCTGTCGCCATAGGGCGGGCAGGGCTCGTCACCCACCTCGACCAATGCAGGCTCGTTCCCTGTACCGGGGGTCACCTTGCACAGCGAAGGTCCCTCCCCAGGCTCATAGAACTGGGCAATGAGGACTTGGAGATCCTGTTGCCTGTCTCTGGGATTGCCCTTCAACTCAAAGCCGACGACCAGATCGCCAGGCGTCCGGGTCGGCCCGCCAGAGGACCCGTCCCATGGCTCCTGGTTGAATTCAAAGTCCAGGTCAAAGGTGCCTTCCTTCTTGGTCCGCTCCATACCCAGGACCAGCCAGAGATCATCGGGCCGGCCATCGCCCAGGTCTCCTGGCG
>JASFHU010000137.1:0-8570 GCA_050123055.1 Anaerolineae bacterium | reverse complement strand
CATCACCTTTGCCGTGATCCCCTTCGGACCCACGGTGAACCTCTTTGGCCAGGAAGTGGGCCTATGGATCGGCGACGCAAGTGTGAGCCTGCTCTTTTTGCTGGCCATCGCCGGCCTTGGCAGCTACGGCATCGTGCTGGGCGGGTGGTCGTCCAACAACAAGTACTCGCTGATCGGGGCCTTGCGCGGGGCGGCACAGATGATCAGCTACGAGCTGCCCATGGGGCTGGCCCTGCTGAGTGTGGTACTCCTGGCCGGCAGCCTGAGCGTGCGCCAGATCGTGGAGTATCAGGGCGCCTGGCCGCTGGTCGTCTTGCAGCCGGTCGGGTTTCTCATCTTTCTGATCGCGATCATTGCTGAGAGCAACCGGGCCCCCTTTGACCTGCCCGAGACAGAGAACGAGTTGGTCTCTGGCTTTATGACCGAGTATGGGGGCATCAAGTTCGCCCTGTACTTCTTGGGCGAGTACACGGCGATGGTGGTCAATAGCGCCATCGTGGCTACCATCTTTTTGGGGGGCTGGAAGTGGCCGGCCGTCATCTCGGACCTGCACCCACTGGCGGGTGTGGTCCTGTTCCTGGCCAAGGTTCTGTTCGTCATGTTCTTGTACGTCTGGATCCGGGCCAGTACACCACGCGTGCGTTACGACAAGTTCATGCGTTTTTGCTGGAAGTTCATGGTGCCCTTGGCGCTGGTGAACCTGGCTGTCACGGCCGTGGTGGTGGCGCTGATCTAGTAAGGAAAGAAAGGATGCTCAAAGACTCAGTCGTCGGGTTCTGGTACATTCTGCGGTCGATGGGCTTGACCCTGAAACACTTTTTCACCAAGCCGGTCACGGTCCAGTATCCCAAGGAGCCGGTCAAGCTCTATCCTCGCTTCCGCGGGCGGCACGAATTGCTGCGCTACGAGGAGGGCCCATACGAAGGATTAGAGCGCTGCATCGGTTGCTCGCTGTGCGCAGCCTATTGCCCGACGCAGTGCATCTATGTCCACGCCGGGGAGAACATGGATGGCGTGCAACGTTCGCCGGGCGAGCGGTACGCCGAGATCTATGAGATCAACCTGCTGCGCTGCATGTTCTGCGGCTACTGCGAGGAGGCCTGCCCCACCGGGGCCATCGTCATGCGCCGCGAGTTTGCCCTGGCAGACTATAGCCGCCAGGCCTTGATCTACACGCAGGACCGCTTGCTCGAACCGGCCGAGCCCCATGCCATTATCCTGGACGACCAGCAGTAGGAGGGCGAGCCTGACATGGAAATGGTGATCTTTATCATGCTGGCCATCGTCGCTGTGGCGGCGGCGGTGGGCGTGATCGCTCAGCGCAATGCCTTCAGGAGCGCGCTCTTTTTGCTGGTGAACTTTTGCTGCCTGGCCGGCCTCTACCTGCTGCTGAACGCCCAGTTCGTGGCCCTGGTACAGGTGATCATCTATGCCGGCGCGATCGTCGTGTTGTTCCTTTTCGCCGTGATGCTGCTGGGCGCGGACAAGGCCGAGGAATCGCCGGACCTGCGCCGCTATCAAATGGTCGCCGCGGTGTTATTGGGCGCGCTGCTGGTGTTGGGTATCATCTGGGCCCTGATCCCGGCCGAGGCGGAGACGGTGCAGGCCCTGGTGCGCTCCGACAACGTGCGGGAGATAGGCGCTGCCCTGCTAACCAGGTTCATGATCCCCTTTGAGCTTGCCTCCGTGATACTTTTGGTGGCTATCATCGGGGCCGTGGCCCTGGCCAAGAAGAGACTGGAGGGCTGACGGATCCCATGGTTCCCGCTTCCTACTATTTGATCCTGAGCGCGATCCTGTTCACGTTGGGCGCCGCGGGCGTGCTGATCCGGCGGAATGCGCTGGTGATCTTTATGTCGGTCGAGCTCATGCTCAATGCCGTGAATCTGACGCTCATCACCTATTCGCGATTTCTAGATAACGTGGACGGCCAGGTCTTTGTGCTGCTGGTGATGGCCGTGGCCGCGGCTGAGGTGGCCGTTGGCCTGGCCATCGTCGTCGCCCTGACCCGCCACAAAGAGACGACCGACGTGGACGAGCTAGACCTGCTGAAGGGATAGAGATGCTGGAATACGCCTGGTTGATCCTCGTCTTTCCGCTGCTTGGGGTGCTGATCAATGCCTTCTTGGGCCGCTGGTTGAGCCGGCGGGTGGTGGCCATCGTCGCCAGCCTGGCGGTAGGGGCCGCCTTTGTCATGGCCGTATTGGTCTTTGGCGCGATGCTGCGTCTGCCGGCCGAGGCTGAGGCCGGCGGGCACGGCCGCGAGCAGGTCATCACCCTCTTTTCCTGGATCACGGCCGGAGACCTGCGCATCGAGGCCAACATCCTCCTGGATCCCCTGTCGATCCTGATGGTCTTGATGGTGACCGGGGTGAGCACCCTGATCCACATCTACTCGGCCACCTACATGGAGGGCGAGGAGTACTATAACCGCTACTTTACCTGGCTGAACCTCTTTGTCCTCATGATGCTGATCCTGGTCCTGGGCGACAACTTTTTGACCATGTTCGTCGGCTGGGAGGGAGTGGGCCTCTGCTCCTACCTGCTCATCGGTTACTGGTTCGAACGGGAATCAGCCGCCGATGCGGGGAAAAAGGCCTTCGTCGTCAACCGGGTTGGTGATTTCGGCTTTATCCTCGGTATCATGCTCATTTTTGCCACCTTTGGCAGCCTGGCCTTCGAGGATGTCTTTCCGGCCGCCAGCACCATCCTGCCCGGCACGGCCACGGCCATCGCCCTGCTGCTCTTCCTGGGGGCCACCGGCAAATCGGCCCAGATCCCACTCTACGTCTGGTTGCCCGACGCCATGGAGGGCCCCACGCCGGTCAGCGCCCTCATCCACGCCGCGACGATGGTCACTGCCGGCGTCTATATGGTGGCCCGCTGCTTTGCCATCTTTGAGCAGTCGCCTTCGGCGCTGGCCTGGGTGGCCTGGATCGGCGTCATCACGGCCTTTTTCGCCGCCACCATGGCCGTTGTGCAGAAAGACTTTAAGCGGATCCTGGCCTATTCGACCATCAGCCAGCTCGGCTACATGTTCGTGGGCATGGGTGTAGGCGCCTATGCGGCCGGCATGTTCCACCTGGTCACCCACGCATTCTTCAAGGCATTGCTCTTCCTCTGCGCGGGCAGCGTGATGCACGCCCTGTCGGGAGAGCTCGACATTTTCAAGATGGGCGGTCTGCGCAAGAGAATGCCCTGGACCTTTGCCACCTTTCTGGTGGGCATCTTGGCCCTGGCGGGCATGCCCCTGCTCTCCGGGTTCTTTAGCAAGGACGAGATACTGATCGACGCCTTTGAAAGTGGCGCCATCCTGCCCTGGTTGCTGGCCGTGGTCACGGCCGTGCTGACCGCCTTTTACGCCTTCCGCCTGCTCTTTGTCGCCTTCTATGGCCAGTCGAGAATGGACAAAAAGACGGAGCGGCACCTTCACGAGTCGCCACCTGGCCTGATCGTGCCGCTGGTGATCCTGGCCGTGCTGGCCGCCGTCGGCGGCTACATCGGGCTGCCGCGATTCCTGGGCATCGGTAACGCCATCGACGGCTTCCTGCACCCGGTCTTTGCCAGCTCCCGCCTGGCACCTGCCGAGGAAAGCGTGACCGTGGAGATCGGGCTGATGTTCATCTCTGTCCTGGCCGCGGCTATCGGCTTTTTTGCGGCCTGGTGGATCTATGTCCGCAACTGGGGGCTGGCCGCACGCATGACCAGGAGCGCCCAAGGGCTGTATAACATCGTCTACAACAAGTACTATGTAGACGAAGCGTATATGGAAGCCATCGTCAAGCCGCTGCGGATGCTGGGCGAGATCCTGGATCGGGACGTGGAGACGCGCGGCATAGACCGGGCGGTCAACGGGTTGGCGCGGCTGGTCAGATTGACCGGCGAAGGGGTACGGCGGCTACAGACCGGCCTGGTGCGCAACTATGCCCTGGCCATGCTGATCGGCGTGGTGGCCGTGGTGCTCTACTTTGTGGTGCGGAGTGTGTGGGGTGTCTAGAGTACTGGAGGGGGAGATCCGACTGCCCACTGTCGCCCGCAGCCTGCCAAAGGAGGAGTGGACGGGATGAACCAGCTTGGCTTCCCGATTCTGTCGATCATCATCTTTGTGCCGCTGGCCGGAGCCCTGGTGGCCCTCGTCCTGGGCAGAAACCGGAGGGCCGTCCAGGTTTGGGCGCTGGTGGTGGCCCTGGCTGACCTGGCGCTGGCCGGGGTGATGTTGGGCTTTTTTGACCACGACTTTGCCGGGATGCAGTTTGTGGACCGGTTCGCCTGGATCGAGCCGCTGGGTATCAGTTACTATGTCGGGCTGGATGGCATCAGCCTCTGGATGTTGCTGCTGACGGCGTTCCTAAGCCCGGTGGCGGTCCTGGTCTCCTGGAAGTTCCTGGAGGGCCGTCCCGAGGCCGAGGCTGGCCCCTACCTCTTTTTCCTCCTGCTTCTCCAGGCTGGCATCATGGGGGTGTTCGCTGCCCTGGACCTGGTCCTCTTTTTTATCTTTTGGGAAGCGATGCTGGTACCGGCCTACTTTCTCATCGGTCGTTGGGGCGGAGAGCGGCGGGTGTACGCCACCCTCAAGTTCTTCCTCTACACCATGGCCGGTAGCGCGCTGATGCTGGTGGCCATCATTGCCCTGGCGGTGCTCAACTACCAAGAGACCGGTGTGTGGACCTTTGACCTGATCGCGCTCTACGATCTGCCCCTGGCCTGGCTGGCCCAGATCTGGCTGTTCATGGCCTTTGTACTGGCCTTTGCCGTCAAGGCCCCGGTATGGCCGTTGCACACCTGGCTGCCCGACGCCTACGTGGAATCGCCCACGCCGGTGACCATCGTGCTGGCCGGGGTGATGTCCAAGATGGCCATCTATGGCCTGATCCGCTTCTGCCTGCCCCTCTTTCCGAGCGCGGTGGAGGCTGCCCGGCCCTGGATCTGGCTGCTGGCCATCACCGGCATCCTGTACGGCTCGCTCATCGCCCTACTCCAGCGCGATATGAAGCGACTGGTCGCCTATTCCAGCCTGGCCCACATGGGCTTGATCGTGGCCGGGGTTCTGGCAGCCAACACCCAGGGCGTCGAGGGTGCGCTCATCCAGTCGGTATCCCACGGGCTCACCGTGACGGCCCTGTTCATCTTTGTAGGCGCACTGGAGGCCAGGCGGGGCACCCGCCAGGTGGACGCTTTCGGCGGTCTTTGGAAGAGCATCCCTATCCTCGGCACATTGCTGCTGACGGTCATCTTTGCCTCCATCGGGCTGCCGGGGCTGAGCGGCTTCCCGGGCGAGTTTGCCATGCTGCTGGGCGTCTTCCTGGAGAGTACATTGGCGGCCGTGTTTGCCGCGCTGGGGATCGTGCTGGGTGCCTGGTACATGCTCGACCTGTTCCGTAAGGCCTTTGCCGGGCCGGTAGAGCGGGCCGAAAACCGCACCCTACCCGACCTGCGCCGTCGCGAGGCCGTGGTCCTGCTGCCGTTGGTCTTGCTGATGTTTGTCATCGGCATCCTGCCCAATCTGATCTTGCGACCCACCGAAGCATCCGTCGATGCGTTGCTCACCCGAGCCGAGGAACGGCGCGTGGTGCTGATGGATTCCGACGCCGTCTCCTTGAGCGGCCTGGACGACGGAGCGCCCTAGAGGAGCCGGCATGGAGATCTTGATCCCGTCTCTGAACTTTGCGGTCATCGCCCCACAGATCGTGGTGCTCGTCACCGCCCTGGCGGTGATGATCGTCGACCTCTTTTTGCCCAGAGAGCAGAAGAGCAGGTTGGCCTGGCTGGGTCTGGTCGGCGTGCTGGCGGCTGCGGTCATGTCCTATACCATCTGGGATGGCGGAGCCGAGACGATCCAGGACATGTTGGTGGCCGATGGTTATGCGCTGTTCTTCAATCTGATCATCCTGACCGCTGCCGCCCTGGCGATCCTCTTTTCGGTCGAGTACGCAGAGCGGGTTGGCCTGGCCCGGGGCGAGTACTATACTCTGCTGCTGCTATCCACGGCGGGCATGATGCTCATGGCTGCCTCGGTCAACCTGGTGACCATCTTTTTGGCGCTGGAGATCCTGTCCATCGCCCTCTATGTCCTCGTCGGCCTGGATCGTGCCCGGCTGCGGTCCAGCGAGGCGGCGCTCAAGTACCTGCTGCTGGGCGCCTTTGCCAGCGGGTTCCTGCTCTACGGCATGGCCCTGCTCTACGGGCAGGCGGGTACCACCTCGCTGGAGGGTCTGCACGACTATGCGGTCTCCCTGGGCGGCGACTACCCGACGCTGCTGATGGTGGCCTTGGGCCTGATGATCGTCGGCTTTGGCTTCAAAGTGGCGCTGGTTCCTTTCCAGATGTGGACCCCCGACGCCTACGAAGGCGCGCCGACCTCGGTGACGGCCTTTATGAGCGTCGGGGCCAAGGCAGCCGGCTTTGCCGCCCTGGGCCGGGTGGTGCTCTATGCCCTGGGCGACCTGAACGGCGACTGGGTCTGGGTGTTGGCGGTGCTATCGGCGCTCACCATGACGGTGGGCAACCTGGCCGCGCTGCGCCAGACCAATCTGAAGCGGATGCTGGCCTACTCGAGCATCGCCCACGCCGGCTATATCCTGGTCGGGGTGGCGGCCTACAACGAGCTGGGCACCAGCGCCATGCTCTTTTACCTCTTTGCCTACGCCTTTATGAACGTGGGCGCCTTTGCCATCCTCATCGCCGTGGGCCGGTTCGACAGCTCGGCCGAAGGGGGCGAAACGCTCAACGACCTGACCGGGCTGGCCGCCCGCAAGCCCTGGCTGGCCGCAGCGATGACCCTCTTTATGCTGTCGTTGGCCGGCGTCCCGCCCCTGGTCGGGTTCCTGGCCAAGTTCAACGTCTTTAGCGCCGCCGTCCAGGCGGGCCTGGTCTGGCTGGCCGTGATTGGCGTGGTCAACAGCGTCATCTCGGCCTACTACTACCTGCGGGTGGTGGTGGTCATGGTTATGAAGGATGGGCGGACCGCCGAAGGGGCCGCCTCGCCGGTCTGCCTGGCCCTCCAGGTGGGCGTAGGTCTGGCCGCGGTGGCCATCCTGGTCCTCGGCCTCTGGCCAGGCCCGCTCCTCGAGTTGGCCCGCCAAAGCGCCCTCGCCCTGATGGGCGGCTAGCGAGTTTGTAGTAACGGCTTCAGCCGTCCAAAAGCCCAACCATCGCTCAGAGAGCGTTCGTAGTAACGGCTTCAGCCGTGGCTTTTCCACCGCTAAAGCGGTTACTACAAACAAGGTAACTTCGAACAGGGTAGGGACATAGGGTGGCATGTACGAATACCGCAAGTTGGCGCCAGAGCAACGCCAGGAGCTGGTGGAGGAGCGCCGGCTGCGGGGTCACCCGCCCCATCAGCCGCCTCATCTCGCATTGGACCAAACCCTCTACCTTCTGACGGCTGCATGCTATGAACACCGCACCCACATGCATACCCCGAAACGACGTCAGACTGTGCTGGACCTACTTTTTGAACAGTTCATCCAAGGCGGGATGGAGGTACAGGCTTGGGCTGTTCTCACCAACCACTATCATTTGCTGGTGCACGTGACCCAATTCCAGGCGCTGGGCGAGATCTTTCGACGAGTACATGGTCGCACCTCTCGCGACTGGAACCAGGAAGAGCGGACACAGGGCCGCAAGGTATGGTACCGTTACAACGACCGGGCCATCCGGTCAGAAGGGCACTATTATACGACGCTGAATTACATCCACTACAACCCCGTGAAGCACGGGCTCGTCGCTTCGCCCTATGACTGGACGTTGAGTAGTGTGCATTGGTATCGAGAGAGCAAAGGGCGTGAATGGCTGCGCGACCTGTGGCGTCGATATCCGGTGCGCGATTATGGGCAGGGTTGGGATGACATGTAGGTGATTGGAAATCACCGCTGAAGCGGTTACTACGAACGGCACGGTGTTTGTAGTAACGGCTTCAGCCGTGAGCTACTACCGCTGAAGCGGTTACTACGAACGGCGCGGTGTTTGTAGTAACGGCTTTAGCCGTGAGCTACTACCGCTGAAGCGGTTACTACGAACGGTGACCAGACCAAGTTCTGAGATGCCAGCAACGCGCTTTTGAACTCAGACGCCAAAGTCATGCGGCGGCATGGCGGCGCCGTAGCGGCCGTGCGGTGAGCTACAAACGAGAAGCGTACCCTTCTTCGTCAAACTGCTAGAAGGCAGTTAGCCTCCGGTCACCTGGACACGCTGTTCCTCCGAGAGATAGGTGGTCGCCTTGCGTAACACCACTGCCCGGTGACGGCGCTTTCGCTCGACCACCTGCTCCTCCAGCCAGCCGGCGACCAGGTCGGGATAGTACCGGCCCAGGGTCTTCAGACCCCATCCCACCGCCTTGGCTGCATCCAGCTCCCACTCTTCGAACATCGGCTCCAGGAAATCGAGGAGCGCCCCGGCCTGGCCGCTGAGCTCGGGCGAGCCGCGCGAGCGCTTGGCCCAAAAGTGCACGGCGGCGCCCACACTGCGGCGCACCCAGCGGTCCTCGTCCTCGCGCCAGGGGGCGATCAGCTCCAGCGTGGGCTCGAAACAGGCCACCAGCGCCGGGCCGGGCACCCGCTCGCCCAGGATGT
>JASFHU010000136.1:0-8594 GCA_050123055.1 Anaerolineae bacterium | reverse complement strand
CTTGGCCTGCTATGGAGACGAGGCTGAGGCGCTGGCCGGGGCAGGATCGAGCTTTGAGAGCTGCCTGAACGGTCGCTGGAAGTTCCACTGGGCGCCCAACCCCGCCACTGCACCGCACGATTTCCAGGCTGTGGATTTTGATGACGGGGACTGGGGCCAGATCGATGTGCCCGGCAACTGGCAGCTACAGGGGCATGGGGTGCCCATGTATACCAACGTCCAGTACCCCTTCCCCATCGACCCGCGCTTGGAGGAGGCTTGCCGCCAGATGGAGGAGGCAGCGGCAGGCGAGGACCTGCTCAGGTGCCTGCCCGCCGAGGCCCTCGACGTCCCGCTGGCAGTGCCCCAACACGACAACCCCACCGGGTGCTATCGTACCCGGTTCACCGTGCCGCGAGCGTGGGCCGGGCGACAGGTCTTTGTCTGCTTTGATGGGGTCGATTCGGCCTTTCACCTCTGGCTCAACGGCCAGGCGGTGGGCTACAGCCAGGACAGCCGCCTGCCGGCCGAATTCAACCTGACCCCCTACCTCCAGCCCGGCGAGAACCTCCTTGCCGTCCGCGTCTATCGCTGGTCCGATGGAAGCTATCTCGAAGACCAGGATTTTTGGCGGCTCAGCGGCATCTACCGTGATGTGCAGTTGAGGGCCGCCCCCTCAGTCCACCTGTGGGACTTTGTGGTGCGGACCGAGCTGGACGCCGCGTACCGGGACGCCACCCTCCAGGTGCAGGCCAGCGTGCGCAACCTGGGTCAAGCCAACGCCAGTGGCTACACCCTGGAGGCCAACCTATTCGCTCCGGAGCCAGACCTCCAACGCCCGCTCTTCGGATCCGCCCAAGCATTCACTGTAAATGCTGGCAGAGAGGCCATGGTTGAGATGGCCGGGCAGGTTGACAACCCCGCCAAGTGGTCCGACGAGCAACCCAACCTGTACACGCTGCTGCTGACCCTAAAAGACCGGGCGGGCCGCGTGTTGCAGGTGGAGCGATGCCGCGTCGGCTTTCGAAAGGTTGAGATCCGGGATGGCCAGCTCTGCGTCAACGGCCAGGCTGTCCGTATCAAAGGCGTGAACCGCCACGAGCATGACCCCGACACCGGACACGCGATCGGTGAGGCGTCGATGGTGGATGACATCCGCCTGATGAAGCAGTTCAACGTCAATGCCGTGCGTACCTCTCACTATCCCAATCAGACCCGCTGGTACGAGCTGTGCGACGAGGTTGGCCTGTACGTGGTGGACGAGGCCAACATCGAATCGCACGGCATCTGGGACCGCCCGGTCCGGGATCCTGCCTGGCAGGAGGCCATGTTGGCGCGGGTAGTGCGCATGGTCGCCCGCGACAAAAACCACCCATCCGTCATTGCCTGGTCGCTGGGCAACGAGTCGGGGTACGGGCCGAACCTGGAGGCTGCGGCTGGCTGGGTCCACACCCACGACCCGACGCGGCCCCTGCTCTACAATCCCGCCGCCGACCTGCCCTGGGTGGATATCCTGTCGCCGATGTATCCCTCGGTGGACCAGATCGTGACCATGGCTGAGGACCCGGCCGGGGACCGGCCGGTGGTGATATGCGAGTATGCCCACGCCATGGGCAACGGCCCTGGCGGCCTGAAGGACTACTGGGAGGCCATCGAGCGTTACCCGCGACTGCAGGGCGGTTTTGTCTGGGACTGGGTGGACCAGGGGCTGCGCCAGGTTGCCGATAACGGCGACGAGTGGTTTGCCTACGGCGGAGACTTCTGCGACCAGCCCCACGATGGGAACTTTTGCATCAATGGTCTGGTCGGTCCGGACCGGAGGCCCCATCCTGGTCTGTGGGAACTCAAAAAGATGCACGAGCCGGTGCTGGTGCGACCGGTTGACCTGGCGGCGGGCGTGCTTGAGGTCGTCAACCGCTACGCATTCTCCGACTTGGGCGGGCTGGCCGTGACGTGGATGCTCAAGTCTGGCGGCCTGCTGCTGCAGTCTGGACGATTGCCCCCCCTGTCCGTACCGCCCGGCGATAGCACCGTGGTGTCGATTCCCTACCAGCTACCCGACGCCCTGCCGGGCGCCGAAGCCTGCCTTGAGCTCCGATTTGAGTTGGCCCAGGATGCTCCATGGGCGCTCAAGGGGCACGAGGTGGCCTGGGCGCAGTTTGCGCTGCCGGTCTCCGGTCCTGTTGAGCAGGTGCCGCTCGAAACCATGCCCGCCCTTGCCGTCGAGGAGACGGACGACGCCGTCGCTGTGCGCGGTCACGATTTCTGGCTGACCTTTGACCGCCGGTCAGGCAGTCTCATCGCCTGGGAGGATCAGGGGCGGGCCGTGGTGCGGCGTGGACCGAGGCTCAACCTGTGGCGCGCTCCCACCGACAATGATGCCAAGCAGATGGCGGCCCGCTGGCAGGCGGCGGGGTTGGACCGCTTGAGCGAACGCCTACAGGCCATCTCGGTGGAGCAGCCCAGCTCGCAGGTGGTGCGCGTCGACCTTGAGACCGCCGACCCGCAGGTGGGAGTGGCCAGCCGGCTGGTGTATACCATCTATGGCAGTGGCGACGTGGAGTTGGCGCACACCGTCAGGCTGGCTGAGGGACTGCCGCCCTTGCCCCGTGTGGGCGTCACACTGGCCCTCCCCGGGGGGTACGAGTCTTTTATCTGGTACGGCCGCGGCCCCCACGAGAGCTATGTGGACCGCAAGCAGAGCGCCCGCCTGGACCTCCATCGTGGCACGGTAGACGACCAGTACGTGTCCTACGTCAAGCCTCAGGAACACGGCAACAAGACCGATGTGCGCTGGGCAGCTCTGACCGATGATCGGGGTAGGGGGCTGCTAGTCGTGGGGATGCCCCTTTTTGAAGTGACTGTGCATCACTGCACGGCCGGGGATCTGGCCCAAGCGGCACACACGCACCAGCTCCCGCGCCGCGAAGATATCACGCTGAATCTGGATCTGGCCCAGTCGGGATTGGGGAGTGAGAGTTGCGGGCCTGGGGTCCTGCCCCACTACCTGCTGGAGGAGGAGACATACCGCTATCGACTGCGGCTGAGACCGCTGGCGGGACCCGAAGAATCGCCGGCGGAATTGAGCAGGCGGGTGTTGCGATCAACCTTTTCATCGACCAAAGTACAGGAGGAGTTCGAATGAGCGAACGGGTAGGCTTTATCGGATTGGGTATTATGGGCCTCGGCATGGCCCGGAATCTTCTGAAGGCGGGGTTTGACCTCACGGTGTGGAACCGCACGGCCAGCAAGGCCGAAGGGCTGGTCGACGAGGGGGCCAAACTGGCAACCAGCCCGGCCGATCTGACCGCCGGCTGCGACGTCATCATCATCTGTGTCAGCGATACGCCTGACGTCGAGGCGGTACTGCTCGACGAGGATGGCGTGCTGCAGGGTGTGCAGGCTGGCGCCCTGGTGGTGGATTGCAGTACTATCAGCCCCATCAAGACGCAGCAGTTTGCCGAGGCGCTGGCCGGTAAGGGCGCCTACATGCTCGACGCCCCCATCAGCGGGGGCAGCGAGGGCGCCGCGCTGGGCACGCTCAGCATCATGGTCGGCGGTGACGCCGAGCAGGTCGAGCGGGCCATGCCCTTCCTGCAGGCCATGGGCAAGAGCATCACCCACGTTGGCCCCAATGGGTCGGGACAGATGGTCAAGCTGGTGAACCAGATTCTCGTCGCCCACAGCATGCTGGCGCTGGGCGAGGCCTTTCTGTTCGCCCAGGCCGGGGGGTTGGATCTGGAACAGACACTCAAGGCGGTGGAGGGCGGCGCGGCGGGAAGCTGGACCCTGAGCAATCGCGGCCCGCAGGTCATCGAGCGGGACTGGCGGCCCGGCTTTATGATCGACCTGCAGCAGAAGGACATTCGCCTGATCCTGGAGGCCGCTGACGAGCTCGGGGTCCCGGTCTTGGGGTGCAGCACGGTATTTCACCTGTACCGCACGCTCCAGGGGCTGGACTGCGGCGCGGAGGGAAATCATGCCCTCATCAAGGCGCTGGAAAACATGTCCGGCATCCGCGTCGGCACGCCCAAGGAGCCTGAGTAGCCACCAGGATCGAGACGCACCAACATAGGCGAAAACAAGTTGGGGATTCTGCGGACCAAGCCTGGCCCGGAGTCCCAGACCTGTCTGGGGCATTCTCTCGGAAGTACTCGGGCAAATTCCGGAAATCGTCTTCCAGCACTTGACGAATCAATCTGGCTGTGGTATAGTATTAGTAGATGCGAATGGTTCGCATTTGCACCGTGTATCGGAACTGGGGATCGATGGAAGATCTGGTCGTTGTTGGCGAGCGTCGTTTGAGGGCTGCGGGCAAGCGGATCACGCCCCAGCGTAAGCTGGTATTAGCCATCCTGGCCCGGGGAGATGGCCACCTGGACGCGCACGACATCTATGAACGGGCTCGGCGCCAGGATGCGCGCCTGAGCCTGTCCACGGTCTACCGTACCCTGGGTGTGCTCAAAGAGACCGGGGTGGTGCGCGAACTACACCTCGATGACGAGCACCACCACTACGAGCTGGATGGCAAGGACGAGCATTCGCACCTGGTCTGCCTGGTGTGCGGACGGGTGATCGAGGTGGATAGCTCGGCCTTTGCCGAGGCAGCAGGCGTGCTCGGCGAGCTCCACGGCTTTGAGATCGCCAGCGCCCAGGTGGAACTGACCGGAACTTGCTCTGCCTGCCGCCAATAGGGGCTGGTGTTATTGAGGCGATTGATGAGAGAGGGAGCAGGCCTTTTTTTGAACCTTCTATGTTTGCAATTGAGTCGCAATTGCAAATGACACCTTGATGGGAATCTTGCAGAGAGGGTAGTACACAACCATGACATCAAAGACGATGCCACCGGGGTCCGAGTCCCGACAACTGGATCCATTGGCGGTGGCGACAAACAATGGTGTGAGCCTGAGTACCGTCAGGAGTGGCGGTTTGGTCGAGATCAAGCGGATGACGGGCGGGCATCATTTCCTGAGCCGTCTGGCATCCCTGGGCTTCACGCCCGGTGCCCGATTGAGAGTGGTGCAGAACTATGGGCGTGGCCCCATCATCGTCAACGTACGCGAGACTCGGGTTGCCCTGGGCCGGGGTGAGGCGGAAAAGATCCTCGTCGCACCAGAAGTGGGGGTAGACGGTGGAGGCTAGGATCCAGGTCTCACCCAAGGTAACCAAGCGGGCCGCTGATGTACTCAACGGCCAGGTGACCCTCACCGTGGCCTTGGCCGGTCAGCCAAACGTAGGCAAGTCCACGGTCTTTAACTTGCTCACGGGACTGAGCCAGCACGTGGGCAATTGGCCGGGCAAGACCGTGGAGCAAAAGACCGGTACCTACCAGCTCAACGGGACGACTATCCACCTGGTTGACCTTCCGGGGACCTACAGCCTGACGGCTAACTCGCTGGAAGAGGTCGTGGCCCGAAATTACATCATCGAGGAACGGCCGGACGTAGTGGTGGCTTTGGTCAACGCGGCATCACTGGAGCGTAACCTATACCTGGTCGCCGAGTTGCTGTCGCTGCCTACGCGCGTGGTGGTCGGACTGAACATGGTGGACGTGGCCGCCGACGAAGGGATGGCCCTGGAACCCCAGGTGCTAGAGGCGGCGCTGGGCGTGCCGGTGGTGCCGATGGTGGCGGCCAAGAACCAGGGAGTACGTGAGCTGATGGACGCTGTGGACTGCCTGGTGCGGGGCGAGATCCGCTATGAGCCAAATGTGCCCGAGATTCGGGCCGACCATCGCCAGGTACTCGACGAGATCCGCACCTTGGTCGGCGATTGGGTACCGCAGCCTTACCCCAGCGATTGGGTAGCCCTCAAGCTACTGGAGGGCGACGGCGAGATTACGGCCATGATGCGCGACCACCACCTCCCGGCCGAGCAGTGGCAGAGGGTTCACCAGATCCTCATGGCCCACGAGGATGCCTTTCTGGCCGTGGCCAGCGGTCGGTACGAGTGGGTGGGGCGTATGATCCGGGCTGCCGTGACCCGGCCCCGTACCGGGCAGATCACCCTGACCGAGCGACTGGATCGCTGGGCGACCCATCCTCTATGGGGATTGGCCATACTGGCAGCCATCCTGGGTGTAGTGTTTTGGCTGACCTTCACCCTTGGCGCGCCGCTGCAGAATCTGCTGGACACTTACGTGGTGGGAGGACTGGCCCGTACCGCGTCAGCGTTGCTGGCCGGAGCGCCAGCCTGGCTGCAGGGCTTGGTGGTCGATGGCGCCATCGGCGGGGCTGGGACGGTCATCACCTTCCTACCGATCCTGGTCATCTTTTTCGCTGTGCTTGCCCTGCTGGAGGACACGGGCTATATGGCCCGAGCAGCCTACGTGATGGATCGGTTCATGCACATCATGGGCTTGCATGGCAAGAGCTTCATGCCTCTGTTTCTGGGGTTTGGCTGTAACGTCCCAGCCGTCATGGGCTCGCGGATCATCGATTCACGGCAGGCGCGATTGCTGACGATATTGTTGGCGCCATTGGTGCCCTGTGCGGCGCGAATGACCGTCATTGTCTTCATCACACCCATCTTTTTCGGACGGGCGGCTGTGGTGGTTGCCTGGGGGCTGATCGCTATGTCGCTGGTGGTGTTGGCCGTGGTCGGCTTGCTGATCAATAGATGGGTACTCAAGGGAGAGCGGGCTGCCTTTATCATGGAATTGCCCCTCTATCATCGGCCCAACCTCCGGACTATCGGTATCCAGGTCTGGCAAAACAGCGCCGAGTTCCTGAAAAAGGCAGGAACCCTGATCTTGATCATGTCGGTCGTCATCTGGGCCCTGTCGACGCTGCCCAACGGGGACATTCAGACGAGCTATCTGGCCAGCGTGGGCAAGGCGCTGGCTCCCATCGGGGCGCTGATGGGGTTGGAATGGGAGATGGTCGTGGCCCTGCTGGCCAGCTTTGTGGCCAAAGAGAACTCGATCGCTGCCATGGGCATCCTCTTTGGCACTGGGGAGGATGCCGGCTTGGGTATCGCCCTCTCGGGCGCGCTCACCGCACCGGCAGCGCTGGCCTTCCTGGTGGTCCAGATGCTCTTTATCCCCTGCGTGGCTACCGTGGCGGCCATCAAGCAGGAGACCAGGAGCTGGGGCTGGACGGCGTTCAGCTTGGGCTTGCTACTGGCCCTGTCGCTGGCCGGCGGTATCCTGGCCTATCGCCTGGCAAGCGGGTTTGGACCATGATCGACCAGCTTTTGCGACTGGTAGCCGAGGGCGGCGTGCACAGTTACGAGGATCTGACCAGGCATCTATCGATCTCCCAACCACTCCTCGAAATGATGCTGGAGGACCTGGGCCGGCTTGGCTACCTGCGCGCGGTGGGAGACGGGTGCGGCGGGCACTGCGGTGGCTGCGTCGTCGGCGGCTGTTCCATCGCCGGGCCGGGCCGCCTCTGGACCTTGACCGAAAAGGGGACCAGGGCAGCCGTCCGGGCTGGCTCTGGGAATTGATCCTGTTGTATAGATCGTAAAGAGAGCGACGACCCTGCAGGGTCGTCGCTCCCTCTGAATATCTTGCCTATGCTCTTCCCCCAAAAAGCACATGGTGCTCAGCCGGTCAAACCACTCGACAGGCGCGCGTGAGTGGCCAGGATGTTGGCCTCCCAACGGGCCAGCCCCTCCTCCAGCCAGGCGTCAAAGGGCGAGGGCAGCAGCTTGTTCATCGTCTCCTCGGCGGACAGTCCCTCCCCGATCGCCTCGCTCACCAGCACCTCCAGCGCGAGGATATACTGCCGCTGCAGGGCCAGGTCGGACTTGTCTCCCAACGGCCCGTGACCCGGCACAAAGACCTCGTTGCTGGATCCCTCCATCTCCTCCAGATGGGCCACCCAGGCCACGGGATCGGCCCACACTGTGAACGGCTGGCACTGAAAGAAGCCCAGGTCCCCCATAAAGACGATGCCCTCCTCGGGCAGGAGGAGATAGATATCGTCTGCTGTGTGCCCGGGGGCTACCTCCACCAGCTCTACTCGCCGCTGCGCTCCGTGAAAGACGAGCCTGTCGCCAAAGGTCTGCGTGGGGTAGTGGAGCTCGAGATCGGGCAGCGTCTCCAGCCGGAGGCCCATCCGCTTGATGGATCGTTCCAGAGCGACGCGCTTGCGGGGATCGCGTTCCGACTCCAGGTGCTCTTGCTCCTCCTGAATAGCGTTTTGGAGCTCGGCGGAATTGTCTTTGAGTTCTACCAGCCAGCCCATGGCTTCCGGCATCCCCTCGCGGATGGCGTGGCTGGTGATGATGGGCACCTGGGGGGCAAAGACCTGGTTGCCACACCAGTGGTCGGCGTGGACGTGGCTGATGATCACACAAGTTGCCGGGCGCCCCGTCAGGCTTTCGGCCGCAGCCCTCAGATCCTCGGCCGCCAGTGCCGTGTCAAAGGTGTCAAAGATCAGGGTCTGGTCACCCAAATCCACGATGCCGGCGTTGCTATAGGCCGCGCCATCCAGGGTTGCGATGGCGGCATAGACGCCCGCGGCGAGCTCCTGGAGTTCAAAGTGTTCAGATTCGGGTAGTGTAATGGCCGATGGTGACATTGCAATCCTCCCTCCTGTGAGTTTATCCATGGCGCAAAGCGCCACTCCATATAAAACGACACCCAAGCCTGTTTTTGCGCCTCTCGC
>JASFHU010000135.1:0-8607 GCA_050123055.1 Anaerolineae bacterium | reverse complement strand
ATGGATTAGTTGGGCCAACTCGACGCCGCTGCGAACATAAAGCGCGCCGATGCCCTTGGGTGCGTACAGTTTGTGACCGGCCACCGAAAGAAGATCCACACCCAACTCGTCGACCTTCACCGGGATCTTGGCCACAGCCTGCGCGGCGTCGGTGTGCATCAGCGCGCCATGACGGTGGGCGATCTCGGCCAACTCGGCAATGGGCTGGATCGTACCCACCTCGTTATTGGCCTGCATCACCGTTACCAGCAACGTACCGGGAGTCATGGCCCGCTCCAGGTCGGCCGGATCCACCAGCCCCTCCCCATCCACCGGCAGCACCGTGATGCGGTAGCCCTGCTCCTCCAGCCACCTGCAGACCTCGATCACGGCCGGGTGCTCCACCGCACTGGTGATCACGTGATCTCCCCGCTGGCGATTCGCCAGGGCGACTCCCTTGATGGCGTAATTGTTACTCTCGGTGCCGCCGCTGGTGAATATCACTTCGCTGAGCCGGCAACCAAGCGCCTCTGCCACCTGGGCCCGCGCGGCCTCGACGGCACGATTGGTCTCTATGCCATAGGGATGGCTGCTGGAGGGATTGCCAAAATGGCCGTACAGATAGGGCACCATCGCATCCGCCACCTCACGGGAGATGGGCGTCGTCGCATTGTAATCAAGATAGATCGGGTTCATCCGTCTTATTCCTTTCCATGAGCTAACGGCAGATCAAGACCGGTTGGCCGCTGGCCCGCAATACCCCATCCACCGCGCTACCCAGCACGACCTCGGCCACCGGGCCATAGCCGTAACCACCCATCAGGATCAGGTCGTTGTCATACGCTTCTGCGGCCTGCAGGATCGTCTCGGCAACCGGGCCGTCGGCGCTCACCGGGATGACTTGTACACCAAGCGGCGCCAGGTATTCCTCCGCCTCTTTCAGCACATCGGGCGTAACGTGGCTGCCTTCCGTGACCGTGACGATCGCCAGCGGCACCTGCCCCTGCGCCGCCAGATAGGCCGCGACATAGAGCGCCTCTTTGGACTTGGGGCTGCCGTCATAGGCCAGAAGCGGGCGGCTCAGGGGAGAGAATGCCCCAGTCACAGCCAGCACCGGCGTGGGACAACGGCGGATCAACGTCCGGAATCCGGAGCCCAGTTTGGCAACAGGCTGCGGGCCAGGCGGGTGGGCAAGACCAACGACCACCAGGTCGGCCCAGTGGGAGCGTTCACAGATTGTGCGGGCCACCCGCCCCACCTCGACGGCCAGGCTGCCCCGGACAGCCACCGCCTCGCACCGCCGGGCGAACTCTGCCGCCACGGCCCGGACTTGGTCGCTCTCCTTCTCGGCGGCCGAGGCCACCACGTGCAGGCCCATCAGGCGTGCGTTCTCGCGGCAGGCAATCTCTGCCGCCTGGGCCACGGCAGACCAGCCACTATCGTCCCCACTGATGGACACCAGGATGTCGCCGAACAAGCAATCGTCGCGGCGTATGGTCATCCGCGCTCGCCGCCACGTGCCTGGTGCTGGCCCCGATTCCAGCTCGTCCGGCGTCAGGACATCCGCCAGCCACCGTGTGACGCGCACCATCCGGTGTTGCAGGTCGGGACCAAACTGCTCTACCAGATCGACCGCTGCCGCCTCCGGCTCAATCTCCCAGCCCAGGGCTGCCTCCAGGACCGCGCGATGCTCTGACAGCCAGAGATAGAGATCGGCCTCCGTCCGTCCGGGGAAATTCCCCAGGATGCCCAACTCCCGGATCGTTTGCACGATGGGCAGGTAGACGGCGTCGTACCAATGACCGACGGCCTCCTCGTAGGGAACCTCCCGCCGATCGTCCAACCCCATAAAGTAGTGATGGACCTCTATGTGCTCCGCCAGCCTGGGATACTGCCCGGGGACGGTCACACTCAGGTCAGCTTGTGGCCGGATCTCGTCGAGGTGGGTATGCTCTAAAAAACCGGCGTATTCGGCCTTGACGATCAGGTCGTCAGGCTGCACGTCTGGAGAAAGGGGCACTCTGGTCTCGACTTCGGTGACATAGGCTTCGATGTGCGTTGCCCCATTCCGTCTCGCTACCGACACCCGGTGGTTTCCGTCCCGCACAAAGTAGGCCTTGCCGATCTGGTACACCTGGATAGGCGGCAACCCCTCCAGGCCAGCGATCTTGACCTGGACCCTAGCCCACCGATCTTCGTCTTCGTCCTGCAAGGGGAGAAAACCCCGGGTAAAATCAGAGTAGCGCCCCACGCTGCCGACGATGGCGTCCAGCGGAATGTCCTTCCGCCCAAGGCTCTGGCCGGTCTTTGCCTTGAGCTTTCGGCGGACCTCTTCGTAGGAAAGAAGGTCGGCCGACTTGCCAGTCAAGCGGGCCACAAGTCGCTCCCGGCTGGCCTGGCGGCGCGCGCGCCGAAAATCCAGGATCGAATGGTAAGTACTTGCGGTGCTCATCTCAACCTACCCTTGCGCCTCCCCAGAAAACAATTGCCAACAGACAACAGTCCTCATACTGCTTGCCAGATTCCCCGCCTGCCATCGTTCACATCCAGCAGAAGCCTCTACCTGGCCGAGCAAGTAGCGGCTTTGGGCGGCCCTATTGTACTCCACAAATCATCGAAGATCAAAAAGATCTGATTCTCGCGCGTCGCAGCGAATGGGGGAATCAGGGGCGACAATCAGGCGTCGCGCCAACGAGCGATCAACCCCGCCAAGGCGTGGCTGCCGGCGGCGTAGGCAAATAGCAACAGGAAAGCGGCCGGGGTGCCAAGGCCAAGAACCGTAGCACTGACGGGATAGATTCTTGGCGTTCGCCTCAAATTGAAGTATAATGCGATGCTGGGGTTACGATCCAGGCCCAGCGCATCGCCTCAACGTAGAGACCGCGGACCAAACGCTGACAGCATGAGAATAGCTCTGCGAGTTCGACGTGCTCTGCGGCAGGGGCGAGAGGTTTTGTTCAGTAGATGATAGAGATCCACAGGGATTAGGCACCCCAGATGCCCATCTGCCGAAAAATGGTGAATCTGGGATAGTGAAGGAGAAGGACCAAACGTGTTCCGACGCTCGAAAAGGATTAGAGATAGCCTGACCAAGACGCGGCGTTCGTTCTTTGGCCAGATTAGTGGATTGTTGGGTGGAGATGAGATCACTGAGGAAACGTGGGAGGATCTAGAAGCGCTCCTGGTCCAGGCGGATGTGGGCGTCAACACCACCATCACCCTGGTGGATCGGCTGCGCGAACAGGTGGCCAAGGGCAAGGCTCGCGACACCCAGGCGCTGGAAGATCTGCTGAAAGCAGAGTTGCTGGCGTTGCTGGGCGATCCGCCGCCCATGACCATCGACGAGCCCCGACTGCTGACCCTGGTCCTGGTGGTAGGGGTCAATGGTTCAGGCAAGACGACGACCATCGCCAAACTGGCCAAATACTATCAGGGCCGCGGTCGCAAAGTTACTTTGGCTGCGGCTGACACGTTTCGCGCCGCCGCCATCGACCAGCTCAAGATCTGGGGAGATCGGGCCGGCGTGCCGGTCGTCGCCCACCAGCCGGGCGCCGACCCGGGGGCGGTGGTCTATGACTCCATCCGCGCCAGCCAGAGTCGAGACGCTGACCTGCTTATCGTCGATACCGCAGGTCGCCTGCACACAAAGTACAACTTGATGGAAGAGTTGCGCAAAGTGCGGGGCGTGGCCAACAAGCGGGTTCACCAGGCGCCCCACGAGACGCTCTTGGTGCTGGATGCGACCACCGGGCAGAACGCCCTGTCACAAGCCCGGCACTTCAAAGACGCCGTCGAGGTGACCGGAGTCATCGTTGCCAAGCTGGATGGTACCGCCAAGGGCGGCGTCGTGTTTGCCGTGGCCCACGAGCTGGAGCTGCCTGTACGGTTCATCGGCACCGGCGAGACGATGGACGACCTGGCCGAATTTGATGCCGAGGCATTTGTGGAAGGGCTGTTTGAATAGGGGTTAAAACGTGGACCATGATCGCAGGCTCATCATCGCGCAACAGGTAACGCACGACACACGACATGGCCACGTCTGGAGGGAATGAGATGGAAGAGCTTATCAGCAAACTAACCGTGTTAGACGAGCGGATCAAAGAAATACAGGTGCGTCTTTGACCTAGCCGACAAAGAGCGACAGATCGAAGAATTGGAAAAGGCTGCCACCGCACCGAACTTTTGGGATGCTCCCAGCACTGCACAGGCAGCCATGCAGGACCTTTCAAACCTAAAAGCCCAAGTTGAGCGCTGGCAGAAGCTGCACAGGCGGACCGCGGATGCCCTGGAGCTACTGGAACTGGCCGAGGCCGACCAAGATCAGGCCCTGGCAGCCGGGATCGAGGCTGAGGCCGGGGATATCGCTGCTGAACTGAGTCGGCACGAGTTTGAGCTCCGTCTGTCTGGTCCCCACGATCGGGACCCCGCCATCCTGGGCCTCTATGCGGGCGCCGGCGGGACCGATGCCCAGGATTTCACCCAGATGCTCATGCGCATGTACCTGCGTTGGGCCGAGCAGCAGGGCTTTCAAACCGAGATCCTGGACTCGCTGCGCGGACAGGAGGCAGGATTCAAGAGCATAACCATCGGCGTGAGAGGTACCTTTGCCTATGGCTATCTCAAGGCTGAACGGGGGGTCCACCGCCTGGTGCGATTGTCCCCTTTTGATGAAGCCCACCGTCGCCACACCTCCTTCGTCCTGGTCGAGGTGATGCCTGAACTCTCGGACGACATCGAGATCGAGATCAACCCAGACGATCTCAAGGTTGACGTCTACAAAGCCTCAGGAGCGGGCGGGCAACACGTGCAAAAGAACTCCACCGCGGTACGCATCACCCATCAGCCCACAGGTGTCATCGTTTCTTGCCAGAACGAGCGTTCCCAAACCCAAAACAGAGAGGTGGCGCTCAAGATCCTGCGCGGCAAGCTTTACGATCTCGAACAGCAAAAGCTCGAGGAGGAACAGGCTCGCCTGAAGGGCCAGCACGTATCCGCAGGCTGGGGGAATCAGATCCGCTCCTACGTGCTGCATCCCTACCATATGATCAAGGATCTGCGTACCGGCCACGAGACCGGTGACTCGACCGGTGTGCTCGACGGCGACATCCAGGACTTTATCGAGGCCTACTTGCAGTCGACTATCGGCGAATAGAGCGGGAAAAGAACCACCGCGCCGCCTGCGCCATCGCAACCTTCAGATTTGACATTTAGACCAGAATGGATATAATGTTGGCTTGCGTACTTGAACCAGGGTGGATAATAGCATTAATAGCAACGGGTTACTGAAGCAATTCGAGGATCATCTGTCGAGCACAGCCCTCGCGCCGGCTACCATAGTGAACTATATGGCCGACTTGAGGGCCTTCTTGCGATGGAGTGAGGAGACAAAGGACGCTGCTTGTTCGCCCCTCTGCCTGGATGCGTCGGGCATCCAGGATTTTTGCACGTACCTTCAGGAGACCAAGGGCCAAGCGCCAGCCACCATTAATCGCCGACTTCAAGCACTGCGCAAATTCTACAGCTTGGCGGTGGCGGAGGGCTGGACTGAGGACAATCCTGCAGGAAGCGTTCCGCTGTTGGACGAGCATGTGTCGGAGCGGTCCCGTTCCCTGACCCAGGAGGATGTCGGCCGATTGTTGGATGCTGTACGGCAGTCTGGATCCCGCCAGTCAGCCCGCGATCTGGCCGTCATTCAGCTTCTTCTGGGGGCCGGGCTCAAGCTCAGCGAACTCACAGAGTTGCGGCTGGAAGACGTTCACTTGGACGTCAGCCAGCCCTATCTGGACGTTCGCGACAGCTCCGGAAGCTCGAGCCGTACGGTCTTGATAGACGAGGAGGTGTCTGATGCGCTGCATAGCTACCTGCCCACCAGGCGGGCGGCAGCGGGTGTAGACCACTTTTGCGTAAACCGCGACGGCAACCCGCTTTCCACCCGATCGGTGCAACGGTTGCTCCGTCACTATGCCCAAGCAGCGGGACTGGACGGCCTGACAACCCAGGCCCTGCGCTATGTGTATGCCAGAAAGATCTATGAGAGCAGCGGCGACCTAAAGACGGTGGCCCGTTACCTGGGGCATCGTCATCTGGCCACCACCATCCGTTACTTGCGTCCCAGTTCAGACGAATAACTTTGACACAAGAATCTATCCGGAAATTCACTCAGAACCCCCGTTCGTTCGGCTGAGGGCTAGAGATGTGCCGGATAGGTACCAAGCAGAACGCTCGGCTGAGACGTCTTTATCAGGCGTACAGCGTCAAGCATTGAACTCGAGGAGGGAAAACTTGAGTCTCAAGGATTTCAAGGCCCTGCGAATTAGCCTGGCCTCACCAGAAAAAATACTTTCCTGGTCGTATGGCGAAGTCACCAAGCCAGAAACGATCAACTACCGCCGCCTCCGACCCGAGCGGGATGGCCTGTTCTGTGAGGCCATCTTTGGGCCGCAGAGGGACTGGCAATGTGCCTGTGGCAAGTACAAGCACATCCGTTTCCGCGGCGTCACCTGCGAGCGATGCGGCGTTGAAGTGACCCGTTCCTCTGTCCGGCGAGAGCGGATGGGCCACATCAAACTGGCAGCGCCGGTGGCGCACATCTGGTATACGCGCCGCGTACCCAGCTACCTGGGCTTGTTGCTCGACATCTCCCGGCGCAATATGGACCGGGTCCTCTACTTTGCCCAGTACGCCATCACTTTCGTCGACGAAGAGGGCCGGCTCAAGGCTCTGCGGCGCCTGGACGAAGATCTGTTGCGAGAAAGAACTCGCCTGGAGCGGTCGACCCACGAAAAGCTTGGCGAGATCGACCTACGGCTGCAAGAGGCCCTCGACAATCTGCAACGCCGGCGCACACAGCAGGAGGAGGAACTCGAGGAAAAAGGAGCCACCCTCACCGACGCCGTGACCAATGAAGTGCTGGGGATGCAAGGCCAACTCAAAGCGCTGATGAAGCAAAAGGCTCCCGAAGACCTGATGCTCAGTTTCAGCGAGGCCCCGGTGGTAGCGGAGGGTGAGACTGTCAAACGCAGCCACCTGTCCCAACCCCAGAAGATGGCGGCAGATCGCCTGGACGAGATCAAGGATCAGATCCGGCAGGAAATGGAGGACGTCGCGCTACTCATCTCTGCCGAGGGAGACCAGTTGGCTCACGAGGCAGGCCAGGCCACCGAGATCCTCAACGAGCGATTGGCCCAACAATTGGCAGAACTCGAAGCCGAGGTGGATGAAAAGAAGGAAGAGCTGCGCAGCCTGAAGCTGATGACCTTCCTGACAGAAAGCCGCTACCACGACTTGAACGACCGCTGGGGTCACGTTTTCGACGCCAAGATGGGGGCCGAGGCATTCCTCGACATCTGCCAGCAGGTCGACCTGGACACGTTGAACAAGGAACTGCGCGCCACCATGCGCACCACGCGCTCAAAGCAGATGAGGAAAAAGGCCACCAAGCGCCTCCGCGTAGTCGAGGCGCTGCGCAAAAGCGACAATCGTCCTGAGTGGATGATCATGAGCGTCTTGCCGGTCATCCCACCCGAGCTACGCCCCATGATCCAACTCGATGGCGGGCGGTTCGCCACCTCGGATCTGAACGACCTCTACCGCCGCGTCGTGAATCGCAACAACCGCCTGAAGCGCCTGTTGGACTTGGGCGCCCCAGACGTTATCGTCCGCAACGAGAAGCGCATGTTGCAGGAGGCAGTGGACTCGCTCATCGACAACAGCCGGCGAGGCAAAGCGGTCTCTGCCCGGGGACGGCGGCCTCTGAAGTCGCTGTCTGACTATCTAAAAGGCAAGCAAGGCCGCTTCCGCCGCAACCTGTTGGGCAAGCGTGTGGACTATTCGGGCCGCTCGGTCATTGTGATCGGCCCCGATCTGGCCTTGCACCAGTGCGGCCTGCCCAAGAGTATGGCACTCGAGCTCTTCCAGCCCTTTGTCATCAACCGGCTGGTAGACTACAACTATGCCATTAACGTAAAAGGGGCCAAGCGGATCATCGAACAGCAACGACCTGAAGTTTGGGAGGTGCTGGAGGAGGTCATTCAGGACCGCCCTGTGTTGCTCAACCGTGCACCCACCCTGCACCGCCTGGGCATCCAGGCTTTCGAGCCCGTGTTGGTAGATGGAGAGGCGATCCAGATCCATCCCCTGGTGTGTGCTGCGTTCAACGCCGACTTTGACGGCGACCAGATGGCCGTCCACGTACCCCTTTCCGAAAAGGCCGTGAACGAGGCGCGGGAGTTGATGCTCGCCAGCCGCAATCTACTCAAGCCGTCCAGTGGGGAGCCGATCGTGGGGCCAGCCAAGGACATGGTCTTGGGCTGCTTCTATCTGACCATGGAACGCCAGGTGACCACGGACAAGCGGGTGACCTTTGCCGACATGGAAGAGGTGCGGCTGGCTTACGAGCTGGGTAGGGTCAACCTGCACACCCCCGTCCGGCTGCGATTCCGCAGTTGGGTGGACAGTGAGCCGCTGGACTTTTTGGACCTGAGTGACGAACTCGAGGAGGCGCTGAGAAGCGTATCGCTGTCCACCGTCGGCCAGGTCCTCGATCTGATCGAGGCCGGTCATCTGCAGGCGACCGCCAACCTGAACGAAGGTGATGAGCAAGAGTTCCTCGACATGCTGACAGCGGTG
>JASFHU010000134.1:0-8624 GCA_050123055.1 Anaerolineae bacterium | reverse complement strand
CGAGACGACCGAGCAGGACCGAGTCCAGGCGATCTTGGAGGATGGATTGCGTATCGCAGGGTTAAAAGATTGACGTTGATCGACACCCACGCCCACCTCGACTTTTCGAAATTCGATAACGACCGCCCGGCCGTGATAGAGCGAGCCAAAGCGGCGGGCGTGTCGGCGATCGTCAACGTGGGCACCGATCTGGGCTCCAGCCGGAGGGCGGTGGCGCTGGCTGAAAGATACGCCACCATCTATGCCGCCGTGGGGATGCACCCTCACGATGCCAAAAAGCTGGACGGGGCGGCACTTGCCGAACTGCGGGAATTGGCCCAACGCCCCAGGGTCGTAGCCGTGGGCGAGATCGGTCTCGATTTCTACCGGGACCTGTCGCCCCGGGATGTGCAGCGACGGGCCTTCCGGGCACAGTTGGCCTGGGCGGCCAGGATGGGCAAGCCGGTCATCATTCACGACCGCGACGCCCACGATGAGATCATGGAGATCCTAACGGACTGGGCCATGGAACAGAAGAGCTCGCCGCTGACTGGGCGGATCGGCGTGCTTCATACCTTTTCGGGCGACCTGAGCATGGCAGAGAAGGCCATTGAGCTCGGCTTCTATATCTCGCTCTCGGGACCGGTCACTTACAAGAATGCAGATCGATTGGCCAGCATTGCCAGGACCGTGCCGCTGGACCGCCTTCTAGTGGAGACCGATTGTCCATTTCTGACACCGCATCCTCACCGTGGCAAGCGCAACGAACCGGCCTACGTCCGCCTGGTAGCTGAACGGATCGCCACACTAAGGGGCATGTCCTTTGACGAACTGGCCAGGGCGACGACCGCCAATGCACGGCGTCTTTTCGAGCTATCAAACATGAATGCCCTGCAAAAAGGTCAAAGAGGTAGTGTATGATGTGTGCGCGCTTCGCGCACACATCATACACTACGCCACTGACCTTTTTGCAGTGGAGTCAAACATGGAAGAGGAAGTAGATTGAAGACGATCCCTTTACTGGAACCGCTGGTCGCCGACCTGGAGCGGGTAGAGCGCAAGATGCGCGAGCCAATGCACCCAGAATATCCCCAGCTCACCACAGTTCTGCAGAGTTTGCTAGACAGTGGCGGGAAGCGCTTGCGTCCGGCGCTGGCGCTGCTTGCCGGCAGCTTATACCCGACCGATTCTGAGAAACTGATCTCCCTGGCCGCATCGATCGAAATGCTCCACACCGCTACCCTGGTGCACGATGACCTGATTGATGGAGCTGTGTTGCGACGGGGCAGAGCTACAGTCAATGCCCGTTGGAACATGGGGGCAACGGTTCTTACCGGCGACTATGTGTTCGCCCGGGCGGCTGGTCTGGCCGCCGAGACGGGAAACGTCCGTGTGATGTCGATTTTTGCCGACACATTGATGACGATCTGCAGCGGGGAGTTGCGCCAGATTTTTGACCGCCACGATCTGCCACGCGTCGACGGCGATGAGGCATGGAAGGAAGCTCTGTCCCGCTACGACCTTCGTATTCATGCCAAGACCGCCTCACTATTCGCCGCGGCCACCGAAGCGGCTTCGGTCCTCAGCGGAGCGTCCGACGAGGAAGTGAGCGCCCTGCGCGACTATGGTTGGTGCCTGGGAACAGGATTTCAGATCGTCGACGACATCCTTGACTTTCAGGGCGACCAGGAGGTGCTGGGTAAGCCGGTAGGTAGCGATCTCCGGGAGGGGATCGTGACCCTGCCTGTACTCTACTTCCTGCGCCAATATCCGGACGATAAAAGGATAGCCACTGTCGTGCGAGATGGCGGCGACGAGGCCTTGATACGGGAGGTCGTTTCTGCCATCCGCGAATCGGGCGCCATGACGCAGGCCATGGCGCGAGCACGGGAATTCACGGCCCAGAGCCAGGCGGCCCTGACCGCGCTGCCTGAGGGTGAACCTCGGGAGATCATGCACGCTCTGGCAGATTATACCATCTCCCGGCAGGTATAGATCCCAGAGACGGGGGAGCCGTGGTTGATCTGTCGATCATCATCGTGAACTGGAACGTCCGGGATCTGCTCCGCCGCTGTCTCCAATCGCTCACAACGCAAACCAGTCCCTCGCCAGAACATCGGGTCCTGGCCGCTGATGGTTGGACGTTGGAGATCCTTGTCATAGACAACGCAAGTGCTGACGGCAGCTCAGAGATGGTGCAGGCCGAGTTTGCCCAGATCGGCCTTGTTGCCAACGACGAGAACCGGGGGTTTACCGCCGCCAACAACCAGGGCCTGGCCCTCAGCCAGGGCCGCTACCTCCTATTGCTGAACCCCGACACAGAAGTAGTCGGGGACGCCCTGGCGACGATGCTGCGCTATATGGATGATCATCCGCAGACTGGCGCGCTGGGACCGCAGCTCCTCTTTCCCGATGGTAGCCGGCAACCTTCGCGACGACGCTTTCCTACCTTTGCCACCGCCCTGGTGGAAAGCACCGTGATTCAAGAATGGTGGGCCGACAGCCGCATCCTGCGCCGCTACTACATGGCCGATACACCCGATGACGCCATCCAGCCTGTGGATTGGGTTGTGGGGGCCTGCCTCCTCATTCGCCGCGAGGCATACCAAAAGGTTGGCGGATTGGACGAAGGCTATTTCATGTACTCCGAAGAACTGGACTGGTGCCGCCGGTGTAAAGCCGCCGGGTGGGAGATCACCTACCTGCCCACTGCCACCGTGATCCACCACGAGGGCCAGAGCAGCGAGCAGGTGGTCCCCGCCCGCCACATCCACTTTCAGAGCAGCAAGATACGCTACTTCCGCAAGCACCACGGCGCGCTCCAGGCGGCTGCGCTGCGCTGGTTCCTGCTGGCGACCTATGTGTACCAAATGGCACGGGAAGGACTGAAATGGTTGGCCGGGCACAAGCGCCCCCTGCGGAAAGAGCGGCTGCAAGCCTACCGCCAGGTACTCGGTTCAGGATTACGGGGGAGCCTTTGAGGATCTTGTTCATCAGCGGCGAGTTCCCGCCCATGCAGGGTGGTGTGGGCGACTATACGCGCGAGATCGGCCTGGCGCTGCACGACCTGGGCTGCGAGGTCCACGTGGCGACCTCGACGACGGGCGGACCCGCGCCAGGCCTCACCGTCCACCCTGTGGTCGAACGCTGGAACTGGGGCTCTTGGGGCAGGCTCCTCGAACTGATCCGCCGCACCGAGCCCGCGGTGGTGCATGTCCAGTACCAGGCGGCGGCCTATGCGATGCACCCGGCCATCAACCTGTGGCCACGCCGGCTGCGCCTGATCGGTGCCGGGCGCCCTCGCTCTGCCGTCACCTTTCACGATCTGAAGGTCCCCTACCTCTTTCCCAAGGCTGGCCGCCTGCGACGTTGGGTGGTGAACGAACTGGCCCGGGGCAGCGACGCGGCCATCACCACCAACCGCGAGGATTTTGAGAATCTGAAGCCGGAGCTGACTCTATCTCCCACCCTCATTCCTATCGGGTCTAACATCGCGCCCAGCTTGCCGGATGGTTATGACCGTGACCAGGAGCGCGCCCGCTGGGGTGCAGGGCCGGGCGACCTTCTGCTCTGTTTTTTTGGCTTTGTCAACGATCGGAAAGGGGTGGATACGTTGCTCCACGCCCTCCAGCGGCTGGACTCCGGGCCACAAAAGATTGGCAACCCGCAGTTGCTCTTTGTCGGAGGACAGACCGGGACCAGCGATCCCACCAACGTCGCCTACCTGGCCCAGATCGAGAGCCTCATCGACCAACTGGGCCTGGCCCATCGAGTCCGTTGGACCGGTTTTGTTCCCGCCGAGCAGGTCACGGCCAGCTTTTTGGCTTCAGACCTCTGTGTGCTGCCCTTCCGCGACGGCGTCTCTTTCCTGCACGGTACCCTTCACGCCGCCCTGGCCCACGGCGTGCCGATCCTTACCACGCAGTCACGTGTCCCATTGCCCGAACTGGTAAATCGAGAGAACGTCTTTCTCGTCCCGCCCGAGGATCCCCAGGCCCTGGCGGAGGCTATCGTCCTCCTGGCCGCCGACCCGGACCTGCGCCACAGGATGGGCGCTGGCGCGCAGAACCTCTCGGAGCGATTTCGGTGGGACAGGATCGCCGCCCAGACCCTTGATCTCTACCGCGCCATCGGCGCGGGCTAAGGGGCTTTGTCCTGGGACGAAGCCTCAAAATCATATCCCGGTATGGAACCGGGCGAAAGGAGCTCAAAGCATGAGTATCACAAAGGAAGAACTGCTGGACAGATTGAATGGAGACCTGGCGTGGGAGTACGCGGCAATGATCCAGTACGTACAGCATGCCTCAGTGATTACTGGCGCTGAATACGAATCGATCATCGCCGAGTTGCTGGTCCATTCCAGTGAGGAGATGCAACACGCCATCAATCTTTCCGACCAGATCGACTTTCTGGGAGGCGTGCCTGCGGTCGATGTGCAGACGATCAAGACCTCAGGCGAGAGCAAAGAGATGCTGGAACAGGACCTGGCGGGCGAGCTGGATGCCATCGATCGGTACAAGGAGCGCATCGCCCAGGCTGAAGCCCTGCGAGAGTACGGCCTGCGCCGCGTCCTGGAAGACATCCTGATCATGGAAGAGGAGCACGCGCGCGACCTGATGACGGTCCTTGGCAAATAGGGAGGCTCGATCAATGCCCCGGCCCCTCGTTGGGGCATTGTGGGAGGTTTGATGTCAGAGATCTCGTGGAGCCGGTCCAGGCGCTGGCTGCTGCCGGCCATCATGCTCGTCTACCTCATCTTGGGCACGCTCTATGCCGTCCACACGCCAGCCTGGCAGGCGCCTGATGAGCCGGCCCACTACAACTATATCCAGTACCTTGCTGAGCAGCGCCGGTTCCCGATCCTCAAACTGGGCGACTACCCGGCCGAGTATCTGGAAGAGATCAAGGCGGCCCACTTTCCGCCAGAGATGTCTATTGCCCCAATCCGCTACGAGTACCACCAGCCTCCCCTCTACTATTTGCTGGCTGTGCCAGTCTACCGACTCTCGGGTACCCTATTCCCAGGCAACCTGCTCTTGCCTTTGCGGCTCTTCTCGGTGGCCCTGGGCGCCCTGCTCCTGCTGGTCGTCCATTGGGTTGTACAGGCGCTAGCCCCCGGTCGCCCCGGCCTGGCCCTGGGGGCTGCGGCGTTCGTCGCCTTTCTGCCCATGCACCTGGCCATGACCGCGGCCACCAACAACGACACGCTAGCCGAACTCCTGTTGGCAACGCTACTCCTGCTCTCCCTCCGCTACCTGAAGTTGGGTGATTCGCCTGAAGATCAGCGGGAGGGCACCCGGCTCCTGGTTCTCATGGGCGTGACGACCGGGTTGTCGTTTGTCACCAAGTCAAGCATCTATGTCGCTCTCCCCCTCGTCCTGCTGGCCATCGCCCTCAAGCAGTTTTGGCTCGATGGCAGTTCCGTGGGCCGCGGGCTGAAAGCCGGCATGATCTACCTCCTCCCGGCCATCGCCCTGGGGCTGCCCTGGTGGCTGCGCAACATCGCCCTCTATGGTGACCTGGACTTTTTGGGACTCGGACGCCACGATCAGGTCGTGGTTGGCCAGCTCCGCACCGCCGAGTTTGTCACCCAGCACGGTGCTGGCCCGCTGATCGGCGACTTTTTCCTGACCTCCTTCCGCAGCTTCTGGGGACAGTTCGGCTGGATGGGCGTGCTCGTGGACCAGCGCATCTACCAGGCCATGGCTATCCTCTCAGCCCTGGCGGTCATCGGCTTTGCGATATGGGCCGCTCGTATCTGGCGCAACTGCCAGGCGTTCCCACGGTGGCAGTGGGCCGCAGGCAGCCTGTTGGCTGTGCTGGGGCTTCTTGCCCTGGCCAGCTACGTCTGGTACAATCTACAATTCGTCCAGCACCAGGGCCGCTACCTCTTTATCGCGTTGATCCCCATCAGCCTGGTCGCTGCACTCGGCTGGCGCGAAGTGCTGCGCCGCGAACGCGGCTGGCCCCTGGCTGCCGCCCTGCTGGGCGGCGCAGTCGTGCTCAAGCTGGCTGGCCTGTTGCCCAACTGGCCTCTGCTGATGCTCATCGTGGCTGCTGCTGCCCTGGCTGTCCGCCGCTTTCTGCCTCCGAAACTGGATCCCTTTGTCCAGGCCAGCCCCTACGTGCTGCTCATCTTTTTCGACCTGTCCAGTCTATACCTCTATATCGTTCCACAATTGGCGCTGTGAGGGCAGCCAATGCCACCTGGAGGCACTCGCAGCCCCCAAGCCCTGGTAGACCTGCACGTCCATTCCTCCTGCTCAGCCGATGGGGAGTCGAGCATCAGCGACTATGCCCAGCGGGCCGTTGCGCTTGGGCTCAGGGAGGTGGGCTTTTGCGAGCACGTGGATCTCGATCCCCGCGATCAGGACTATGGTTACCTGAACCTGTCGCGCTACCAGCAAGAGATCGCCTCCGCCCAGCTCCTGCAGCCGCAGGTAACGCTGCGCCAGGGGGTGGAGCTCAGCTATCAAGCCCGTCGAGAGGACGAAATTCGCGCCTGGCTGGTAGCTCGAGCCTGGGACTTTATCGTGCTCTCAGTCCATTTGGTGGATTACGCCGATGGCTGGGCCATCGTCTCCGAGCCAAACACAACCAGCACCTATTTTGCCGCCCACAGCCAGCGGCAGGCCTATGGACCCTACTTTGAGGAGCTCCTTCGAGCCGCCCAGAGTGGCCTGGGCGATGTAATTGGCCACTTTGACCTGGTCAAACGGTTTGGCGTCCAGCACTATGGACCCTTTGAGCCAGCCGCCTTCGAGGAGGAGATTCGGGCAGTGCTGCTCGCTGCCATCGACAGCGGCATGGGCCTGGAGGTCAATACCTCTGGACTGCGACAGTTGCCGGGCGAGCCCTATCCTGCCTTGACTATCCTACAATGGTATCGCGAGCTGGGGGGCGAGATCCTGACCCTCGGTTCCGATACCCACCACCTCAACCGCCTGGGTGCCGGTTTGGCCGAAGCGCTGGCCCTCGCTCAGGCAGCCGGTTTCCGGGCCATTGCGACCTTTGAGCGTCGTCAAGTCCGGTGGAACGATCTATAGTGGGAGGAGAGATCATGCTGTATGCCCGAGAACATTTGGAGGATTTGGAAGATCGGGGCCTGGCTCCCTATGCCCAGCACAGCAGGGATTCGCGGGGCCGGGTGCATCCCGATCACGAGCCCGCCTACCGGACGGCCTTTCAGCGCGACCGGGACCGGATCATCCACACCACCGCCTTTCGCCGGCTGGAATACAAGACCCAGGTATTTGTCATCTCGGAAGGAGACTACTACCGGACACGCCTGACCCACACCCTGGAAGTGGCACAGATCGGCCGGACATTTGCCCGCGCATTGGGTGTGAACGAGGATCTGACCGAGGCAATCTGCCTGGGACACGACCTGGGCCATCCAGCTTTTGGCCACTCGGGCGAGCGCACGTTGAACGATCTGATGGCCAGCGCTGGCGGTTTTGACCACAACCGCCAGACCCTGCGCATCGTCGAAAAGTTGGAGCAGCGATTCCCCGACTGGTCGGGCCTGAACCTGACCTGGGAGGTCCGCGAGGGGTTGGTCAAGCACGAGACGGCATACGATGTCAGCGATGCCAGTGGCTACGACCCGGACTTGACCTGCTCGCTGGAGGGACAGATCGCCAATGTGGCCGACGAACTGGCCTACACAGCCCACGACCTGGACGATGGACTGCGATCCGGCCTGATCAGCGCTTTGGGCCTGCAAGAGGTCGCACTGTGGAACGAGCTGATGGAAGATCTGGGGCTCGATCCCTGCGCCGAGTTGGCCGACCTGGACCGCCACCGACTCATCCGCAAGCTTATCGGCCGGGGTGTCTCTGACGTCGTCCAGGTCACCGTCCAGCGGCTGCAGGATGAGGGCATCGACTCGGAGGACAAGCTACGCGCCCGGGGTAGGCCGATCATCGGCTCCTCAGAACGGTCCGCAGCCCGCCACCAGGAGCTCAAAACCTTTTTGTACCGTCGTCTCTATCGTCACTGGCGGGTGGTACGCATGGCCTCAAAGGCCGAGCGCGTGCTGCGAGCCCTGTTCGAGACCTACATCGCAGAGCCGGCCCAACTGCCTGACTCGGTCCAGGGTCGCATCGCTGCAGAGGAGGAGCCGATGGAGCGCCTAATCTGTGATTATATCGCCGGCATGACCGATCGCTTTGCGCTGGACGAGTACGCCCGACTGTTCGATCCGACGGTCCGGGTCTGATCAGAGCCTGCAACCCAACGCCGCCTTTCACGTAGAGATAGGTGATTGCCAGAAAGCCAAACCTTTGGTATAATCCCGATGTACAATTCTCAAGGAGGGAAACATGGACATTGGAAAGTCGTTTACGTTCGTTTTTGAGGATGATGCCTGGATCACCAAGCTCCTCCTCGCGGCCGCCATCTTGCTCTTGGGCGTCCTTTTCTCTTGGCTGCTGTTGATCCCCCTGATCCTCGCCCTTGCTCTACTGGGGGGGTATGGCGTCGCCATCACCCGCCAGGTCATCGGGGGCGAATTGAACAAGCTGCCCGAGTGGGATGACTGGGGTGCCCTGATCGCAGATGGCCTCAAGGTCATCGTCGTCGGCATCGTCTATGCGTTGCCGCTCATCATCATTGCCCTCTGCCTGAGCCTTCCCATCGCCATC
>JASFHU010000133.1:0-8680 GCA_050123055.1 Anaerolineae bacterium | reverse complement strand
GAGGCCGGATTGCGCATCCAGTATCACTTTGATACCAACTGGACGCCCATGCTCGAGTACTTTAAGGAGTTGCCGCCCAAGTCGGGCTACCTGCACCTGGACGAGCGGACCGACATCGTTCAGGCCAAAAAAGTTCTGGGCGATCACCTGTGCCTGCTGGGAAACCTGAAACCCTCCCTCTTTACCCTGGGCACCGAGGAGGAGGTAGAGCGCGAGGTCAAGTCCATCATCGATGGCTGCGCCGCTGGCGGCGGGCTGATCATCAGCGCCGAGCTGACGGCCGATTCCCGCTTTGAGCTGGTGGACAAGATGATCCAGACGACCAAGACCTACGGCGTGTACTAGGCAAGATCTGCTGCGAAATGTGCTCGAGCCGCCGTCTTTGGCGGCAAACGGCCCCGAGAACGGGGCCTGGAGCAAGTTCGCACCGAAAACCAGGGAGTTTGATTCCCCTCACCGGGAAAGGAGTAGGAGGTGGAAGGAGAATACAAGGTCTTTGGCTACCGTTGGGTCAACCTGCTTATCTATACCCTGGTCACCTTTGTGGCCGGGATGGGCTTCCTGGCCATGGCCCCCCTGTTGGAGGTCATGGCCGAGCGCTGGTCGGTCGGCTTTGGCGCGGCCAGTCTGCTGATGTCGGCCATCGGCCTGTTCCAGGTACTGTTGTCGATCCCAACCGGGTACGTGAGTGGCAAGGTGGGCTTCAAGCCGCCCGTCGCGGTCGGCGCCTCGCTGCTGGCCCTGGGCTTTCTGCTGCGCGGCACGGCCGGCGGCTATGGGATGTTCATGGTCTACACCATTATCGCCGGAATCGGCTGGGGCATCATCTGGGCCCCGGTGGGCAACCTGGCCGCGACCTGGTTTCCGGGGCGCGAGATCGGGCTGGCCAACAGTCTGTGGCCCGTGGGGTTCCTGGCCGGGCAGGCGATTGGGTCGCTGACCAGCATTCCCTTTATGATGAACTTTGGCTGGGGAACGATGTGGCTCGTCTACGGTATCGCCACGGTCGTCGTCGCCGCAGTGGCCTGGATCCTTTTGAGGAATCGCCCCCCGGTGCCCCCTGAGCCGCGCCCGCCCATTGAACCGGCCAGCGTCGGCGAGGGGATCAAACAGACGATGAACCGCACCAACCTGGCCCTGCAATACACGGTCTTTGCCTCGGTGGGCTCGCTGGCCGTGGCGCCGGCCGTTGTGCCGCCGATGCTGATCGCCAAAGGCGTGGCGCCGCCGCTGGCTGGGATGGTCGCCGGGCTGGCCCTCGTCGGCGGCATGTTGGGCTCACTGCTGGTACCGCCCCTCGCGTTTGGCAAGCACCGGGCGCGGATCATCATGCTGGTCTGCGCCATCGTGGCTCCCCTTTCGTTCATCGCGCTGTTCTACGCGCCCGTTGCAGGGGGTGCCGTGGCGCTGGCGGTCCTGCTGAGTCTGATCTTTGGCTTCACAATGGCCCCCGTCCTGGCCATCTCGATGGGCGTGGGCCAGATGCAGCCCGGGGTCAATCCCGGCAACGCCGGGATCCTGGCCGGTGTATTCCTGACCTCCATCGGTGTGGGGGCTGCGGTTTTCCCGTCGGTGGTCGGTGGCATGGTCGAATCGACCGGTGTTTTGGGCGGAGCATGGCTGCTCACCGCCCTGGCAGCCGTGTCGATCCTCCTCGTGGCATTCTTTGTGCCCGAACCACAAGTGCCCGAGGGACCTCCCGAGGGTCACTAGTCGTCATCGGAGTCTCGGACCCGATCCCCAGGTGGGACTTCTGACCCCAGAAACAGGATGCAGTGGATGGGGTCAGAAGTCCCAGTCCCCAATCCCCCAATATCCACTCCCCAGCCCTATCCCCCACCCTAGACAAAGCAGTCGGCCCTGTGATATAATGGTCCACGTCAACGCTTATGGTCGCACGCTACACAGCCAGGAGAGACCGTGTCCACCGCACCATCCGTCGAGTCCGGCGCCAGGCAGCTCGTCCAGCACTGCCTGGGCCTACAAGCGAACCAACAGCTCGTCATTCTATTGGACGAGACCACCGTCGAGACCGGGGTCGTCATCGCCGAGGCCGCCGAGTCTCTGGGTGTGTCGCACATCTCCATCCTCGTCCCGATCTCCCTCCAGCGACAGATTCCCCAGCAACGCGATCTCAGCCTGCTCGCCCAAGGGGTCGCCCGCGAGGCGCGCGCCATCCTCACCTGCCTCAACCCCTCGCCCGAATGCCTGCCCTTCCGGCGCTACATCCTCGAAACCCACTGGACGGCCCGCACCCGCATCGGCCACATGCCCGGCGCCAGCACCGAGGTCCTCAAGCTGGCCAATATGGACGTCCAACAACTCGCGACCCATTGCCGGCAACTGGAGGTTGCTCTGGTCCGTGGCCGGACGCTAGAGTTGGTCAGCTATGCGTCCTCGGGCACACCGCACACCCTCAGCGCAAACATCGGGGGCTGGGACCGCCTCCCGGTCGCCAGCGACGGAATCGTCCGCGATGGCGCCTGGGGCAACGTGCCTTCGGGCGAAACCTACATCGCGCCCATCGAGGGCAGCGGTACAGGCAGCATCGCTATCAACGGTTCCATCCCTGGGCTGGTCGTCCAGCCCGGAAACGACTTGATCCTGCACTTTGACCAGGGGCGCTTGACCCACGTCGAGCCCGAAGCCGGTCCCGCCGCCCGCTGGCTGCACGAGACCCAGATCGCCGGCGCCCGGGCAGCCGGGGACGCCAACTGGTCCTGCCTGGCCGAAATTGGCGTGGGACTCAATCCCGCGGTTGAGCATCTGACCGGCAACATGCTTTTTGACGAAAAGGCGGCCGGTACGGCACACATCGCCCTTGGCACCAATACCTTTATGGGCGGCGCCATCAGCGCCAGCATTCATTGCGACATGGTCACCCGCAGTCCCACCATCCTCATCGACGGCAAAACGGTGATCGATCGAGGCCGCCTGGCCTTCAAGGCATCCGAATGGCACGAGAATCATACCCAGATTATTCTCCATGACAGCCCGTTGCGGACGGCGCAACTCGTTGCCCGCTCCGGGGTCCAGGCCGGCGGGGCGGCCGATGGTCGCCTGCAGCGGGTCCTCCGGCCCGAGCCCGGTCGGGTGTCGGCCTGCTTTGTCGGCGACCGCGAAACGTCCCGCTTTGCCCATGCCCTGTACGCCTTTATGCCTGACGACGGCGATTGGCTGCAGGTGGAAGACCTCGCGGCCGTCACCGAACTGCAGTCCGATTTTGTCCGGCGTCTATTGCACGTCATGTGGCGCTACGATCTGATCAGGGTTCGATAGCGCATCGCTACAGGGGACCCGCCCGCATCTGGCCCGGGAATGGTAAAGAAAGGGATGCCTATGTACAAAGACTGGCCGCCGCTGTTACGCCTTCTATTTGATGAACTGGGGTACCTGGTGCGCGAGGGCAAGTCCGCCCTGGGCTACGCGCTCTTTTACGTCGATCTCTCCTCCTGGAAACTGCGCCTGTCGAGCCGCACGCCCGTCATCTGGGTCAAGAGCGCCGACCTCAAGGACACCGTACCTCAGCATCTCCTCCAGAGCCTGGGCGACGTCATGCGCGAGCGAAACCTGAGCCGCCAGATCGTGTTGGTGCTGCTGGATGGCGATAGCCAGCCGCTCCTCCGGCACACCGCCAGCCCCATCTACAACATGGTCGTCATCGGCTGCGATGAGCAAGAAAAGATCCGCCGCTCCCGGAGGCCCAGTGGTGAGCTGCTGGACCTCATCTCGGCCCAGGTCCCCATCTCCACCCTGGCTCCCTACGAAACCCGGGCGCCGGTTACCGGCAGCCGGTTCTTTGGCCGCGAGTACGAGATCTCGCGCATCGTCGGCAACCAAGACACCAATCACGCCATCCTGGGCATCCGTCGCATCGGCAAGACCTCGCTCCTGCGCGAGATCGAGCGCATCCTCAAGGAGAGCCAGGACCCGGCCCACGTCGTCTATCTCGAGTGCAGCGACCTCTTGACCTCCGACGACTATATCCGCGAGGTGGTGCGCAAACTCAATCCCCGGGAGCTCCCGCGCCTGCACCTGCAGCGCTACGTCTTTTTCTTTCCCGATTTTCTGGAGCGCATGGGCCGCGCCCACAAGAGCAAGATCATCTTTCTCCTGGACGAGGTAGACAACCTGGTCATCATGCAACGAGGTGATTGGGAGCTATTTCGCATGCTGCGCGCTTCGGCCAACAAGGGAGCCTGTCAATACATCCTGGCTGGCTTCCGCGAGGCTATGCGCGAGCAATATCTCCTCGATTCCCCCTTTTACAACTTTGCCCAGGAGGTCCGTCTCAGCGAGTTTACCCGCCGCCAGGCCCACGATCTCATCCTCACCCCCATGGAGAATCTGCGCGTGCGCATCAAAAACAAGGACGAGGTCGTTGGCCGGATCTATGAGGAAACGGCCGGCCAGCCGAACCTTATCCAGTACTACTGCATGATCCTTTTGCGGCACCTGGACCGCACCGGTGAACGGGAGATCGGCCCCCAGAGCCTGATCGACGTCTATTCCGACGAGGGATTCAAGAGCCATCTGTTGACCTCCTTCATGCAGAACACCGAGAACCGCGACCGGGCTCTGGTGTATGCCGTTCTCATGTCGCCGTCCGAGGAAGGGGCACGGGGCTTTTCCCACTCCTCCATCGATGCCGCCCTTCGGAAGCGGGGGATCTTTTTGCCCCAGGATGACATCGACCAGGCCTGCGATGTGCTCACCCTGGCCGGCATCCTCCATCGCAAGGGCAAGGAGTACTTTTTCACCTCTCCGGTCTTTACCAAGGTGCTGGAGCAGACCTACGACCTTGAATACCTCTTCCGCAAGGTCAAGGAGGAGGGCGTATGAGCGCCTCAGACGTACTGCCTGGGACCCCAGCCATCGCCCGCTACAACCGCGATGCGGTTCAAGAGATCATCCACTGCGTGCAGGAGGGTACCTACTGTGCCGTCCTCGGCCCGCGCCTGTCAGGCAAGACGGTGTTGCTACGCTTCGTGGAGGAGACCCTGGCCCGATCCCTGGGCTGGACCTGCGTCTATATCGACCTTTACGCCATGCGCGCTTCCACCCTGCAGGGCTTTTTTGCCGACCTGATCCGCTTCACTGCCGAGCGCATCGACGAGCTAGCTGCCCGGGGTCAACCAGGCCCGAACCTGCCGGACCTCGAGGGAAGCCAGGCCAGCAGCGCCCTGTTCCGTGCTTTTCTGACCGATGCTGTGTCCGCCCTGCAACGCGATCTGGTCCTGATCATCGAACATCTGGAGGCTGTACCCACCGATCTGGTGCAGGCGCTGTTGACCTCGCTGCGCGCCGCCTACATGGACCAGCAGACGCACGAATACAGAGTAATCGTCGTCGTCTCGGGCGCCCTCAGCCTGGCCACCCTCACCGTGGGCGAATCGTCCCCTTTCCGCGGCATCGCACGCCGCGTGTTCGTCGGCGATCTTTCGCAGAGCCAGAGCGAGTCGCTCATCGCCGAGCAGCTCGCCAGCAAGGGGGTCACGGCTTCGAAGCGGGCCCGGCGCCGGCTGCTCCGCGCCACCCAGGGAGATCCCTACCTGATCCGGCGTCTGTGCCGTCGCTGCCTGAAGATGTCTGGTGGGACCGCACCACAGCGCTTGCGAGCCGGGAACGTCAAGCAGATTATCAGCCGCTTTCTGCAGGATGATGTGTATCGATACGCGCCGCTGCAAGAAGCTGTGCGCCTCATCGAGGAGGACCCAGACCTGGTGCGCTGTATCTTGCTGCTACTGGCCCATGGGACAGTCCCCAAGTCGGAACTGCCCCTGCCCCTCTCCCCCGACGTCGACCCCCTCTATCTGACAGGCGTTGTAGAATTGGTCGGAGAGCACGACTACCGCATACAGAACCAGATCTACCACCGCTTCCTGGTCCAACACTTTCAACCGGGCCACGTCGGCTACCTGCTGGCCATGGCTGGCCGCTGGGATTCGGCCATCGACTATCTGGAAGCTGGCATCAAGGCCGGCAGCGAGCAGTCCCGCTCCGATCTGTTGCCAGCCACTATCAACTCCATCTACGCCTCCGAGGACGTGCAGCACGCAGCCCGCTTTTTGACCCGCGGGTTGTCGGCCGCCTTTTCCGTTGTGGAGGCCAGGATCTGGCATGCGCCCCCACAGGAGAACCACCTGCGGCTGGTGGGGCACATGGGAGACCGGCCTGGTGGCGAGCTGTGGGCCAGCCCCGAGATACCCCTGGCGGCCGATCGCCTCGAAGCCCGCGCCTATCGGCAAGCGCGCGCCCTGCGGGGGCCGGAGGGCGGGCGACATGTCTGGCGGGCCATCCCGCTGCTCATCCCGGGCCGCAAGCCGGTCGGCGTGGTCACCCTGTGCGACGACCTGCTGGGTGACCGGTTCGTCGCCCAGCGCGAGCGCGATCTGCAGATCATGGGCTATCTGAGCCAAGCTGCACGAGCCATCCAGACCGTCAGCACGCGCCGCCAGGAGCTGACCCTGGCCGGGCGCATGCAAGCCAGTCTCCTGCCCGCAGAGCCGCCTGATGTGCCCGGCTGGCAGATGGCGGCCGCCCTGCGGCCAGCCCGCGAGACCTCTGGCGATTTCTACGATTTCATCCCCCTTCCCGGCGGGCGCATGGGGCTCGTGGTGGCTGATGTCACCGACAAGGGAATGGGCGCCGCCCTGTACATGGCCCTCAGCCGCACCCTCATTCGCACCTACGCCGCCGACCACCCCGACCGGCCAGACCTTGCCCTTCGCGCCGCCAACGAGCGGATCCTGGCCGACACAGGAGCCAATCTCTTTGTTACCGTGTTCTATGGCATCCTCGAACCGGCCAGTGGTGTGCTGACCTACTGTAACGCCGGGCATCACCCGCCCTATCTATTGGGTGCTAGCGCGGATGGCCAGGTCCAGGAACTGCCTGGGAGGGGCATGGCCCTGGGGATCATCGAGGACACAGACTGGGGGCACACGGCGGTGCAACTTGCACCCGGCGCAATGCTTCTTATCTACACCGACGGGGTGCTGGATGCCCAGAACCCGCAGCAAGAGAGATTTGGCAGCGAGCAGATGCTGGACTTCGCTCAGGCCAACCTGGACCGCACGGCCCAGGAGCTACAGGAAGACCTGCTCACGCGCCTGCAGCACTTTATCGGCGACGAGCCGCAATTCGACGACATCACCTTGATGACCGTCATGCGCAGCCACCGAGAGGAATAGCGCAAATCGGCCGAGATGACCTGCTCACCTGATGCATCCTTCGACAGACTATAGGAAGCCCGTGGAGTGAGCAACGCTTATGTCCAAAAGACTCAGTTGGTCACGAAACGCCCGTACACCTGGGCTTCTGCAAAGCTGGTCAGGTCTACCAATTGATCTTCTGACCAGATCCAAAATTTGCCTGGACCTTCGTCCGGCTCTGATAAGATCGGGTGGGCAGGATCTTGGTGATCCTCGACCGCGGGGTAGGTAGAACGCAGAAAGCTGGTGGCCCACTCCTGGCCTGAACCGGACTTGGCGAAAACCGCTACCAGATCGCTGGACGAGCTCCATTCTGGAGGACCATAGGTCCGAAAAAAACCGGTGACGGCCCGGTAGGCGCCAACCTTGGTGGACACCGAGGGGGCAAGAAGGACCACGTTCCGCATCTTGACCGTGCTGGAGGCTGCAACGCCGGTCACCTGACGCGTCGCTAGACCGTGATAGAGGTATTGGAACTCTCGCTCCAGCAAGACCAGATATGCCGTGCCCAACAACAGCCAGCATTGCAGGTTGGTTGGCTCTGCCCCTGACAGGAACCTGAGCGCCGAACGGTCTGCGGCCGTTCTGAACAACATCAGCGACGCCAGGACAGCCGCCTCCAAAAAGACCACCTTGGGGAGGGGTTCCTGGTCAAGGCCCGACCAGTCCAGGTCCAGGATGCGTTCCACGAACTCCAGGCTCAGCAACTCGTCAAAGTCACCGAAGGCCAGCACGATCGCGCCTGCATCCGCCTGATCCGGCGATACCCAGTTGGCCATCACCTCGCGCGGTACGATCAGAAACACAGCGGCGGCAAGAAAGGTAAAGGTCAGAAAAAAGACCAGCAGGCTGGATAGAAAAGCGCTCCAACGCAGCCTCTGAATCAGCGTGAATTCTAACTCTGTGCCGGTTCGTGCGGCCAGACTGTCCACGTCTTTCCAGGCCAACCCATCTGTGAGTTGCTCGGCGCACCCTGGCCATGCACGCCTGGCGGCCACAGCCGGCGGTGGGGGACAGAGCGCCGCCGCCAGGTCCTCAACCTGCGGTTCCTCCCAGTCCTGAAGGCCTTCCTGAACAGTGGCGCGGATGGTGCTTTTTGTGGACCTGAGAAGGGTTACGATGGCTATCAGGTATAGCCCGCCGCAGGCGACCAGGAGCCGGTCCCAGTCTGTATTACCGGCCGATTCCCAGATTCCCGGAGCGGCCAGGGCCAGGGCCAGACCCGCCACGATGGCCAGGCTGCCAAAGCTCAGCCAGGAGCTCAATACCCCCCTGACCTGCTTTTCGAGGCGCTCCAGCCAGTCCAGAAGACCATCGAACGAGCTGGTTCGTTCTGGATGGGTGACCATGGACTCGATGCCGCGAAAGCAGAGCCACAGCAAGCCAGCCCGCAACAGGCCGGCCAGGAGAGATTCATCGGCATGCAAAAGGGAGACGAGAAAGGTGCCAACCGCCAGGGTCCAATA
>JASFHU010000132.1:0-8746 GCA_050123055.1 Anaerolineae bacterium | reverse complement strand
TACAGGACCGCCTGAGTGCCGATGGGCCAGAGGGAGATGCCTGCCAGGGGCAGGGTGGTCATCGGCGCCGCGCCGAACCTGACTGGGAGGCTGTGGAGCGTCGATTCGAGCTGGGGGAAGACAAAGAGGGACATGCCAAGGGATAGGGTGCTGACAAGAGCAACCGCGCCGAGGATGGAAATGACGGCCGGGCGCAGGTCTGAACGATGGGCTGCGACGCCTCTCTGGGGGGCGAGCAGGCCACCAAGGGCGCCAAGCCCTGTCCCCGCCAGGACCGCCAGCCAAAACGTCGCGTAGGAGGCCCAGATGGTGCCGTTCGCCGCCTCAGACAGCAGGTACTGGGCCTCGCCAAGTGAGCTTGCCGGGACCAGACCATGTTCCAGCAGCACGCCGTTGCCCACTACGCCTGCCGCCGCCCCGGCCAGCCCCAGGTAGAGGATCGACCCGGATACTCCTCCGGCCAGCGCGCCCAATAGCGTTCCCTCCTGCCGCGCCCGAGGCCCAGCCCAGCGAGCGGCCAGAAATCCTATGGCCAGAGGTAGCAGCGCCGCCACGATGAGGAGCGCCAGGCCGGCCGCTTTGACGCCTGCCGGCCAACCATCCACCAGGTCGCCGGGCGCGAGCCGGTAGAAGGGATAGAACAGCACAGCGATCAGAGCCAACCCACCTCCGATCCCAACCAAGATGGCTCTGTTCAGGGTGTGGTCAGGCCGGTAGGTGTCCGTACGCTGCGCCGGGATAATCTCTGGCTCGTGCAGCGGGATGCTGGCGCGTACCAGGGTGCCCTTGCCGGGACCGCTGTCGATGGAGACCTCTCCGCCGAGGGCCAGTACACGCTGGCGGATGTTGGCCAATCCCATCCCCTCATGGGGACCCATCCCTCCGTGAGCCACCTCTGGTTCAAAACCCTGCCCATCATCCTGGATCTCCAGCACCAGCGGGCCGTCCGGGTCGCAGAGCCCCAACGACAGGCGCACCTGCCCGGCGCGGGCGTGGCGGGCAACGTTGCTTAATGCTTCCTGAGCAATGCGAAAGAGGTTTTCCTGCGCGCCTGCTGGCAGGCGGTCGTCAGCCGGCAGCTCCCCGAAGGTTACCTGCACGTCTGCCCCGGTGCGATAGCCAAATGCCTCACCCTGGTCGCGCAGCGCCTGGCTCAGGCCTACCCTTTCCAGCGGCGCGGGGGAGAGCTGCTGCAAAAGTGCGTTCATCTCGACCATGGTTTCCTGGGCACTGCGACGAACGTCGCCCAGGGCACGCCGCGCAGCCTGGGGATCGCTTTCCCAGCGCGCTTGCGCAGCAGCCGCCCCCATGCTGATGCCAAAGATCTGTTGCTTGATGGAGTCGTGCAGTTCGCGCGCCAGGCGGTTGCGCTCCTGTTGGGCGGCCGACTCGCCGGCCTGGCGTAGCAGGTTCTGGCGCAGGTCACGGACCTCGCGCTGGCGGCCGATCACAGCATTTACCTGGGTGACCAGCCCCCCCAGCGGCCAGCGCCAGCGGGCAGGGATGTCTGGGGGTAGCCGGCCCGCGTTCAGATCGGACAGGGCTGCGTGAGCCAACCAGATGATGCGTTGTAGGGTCAATGTCAGCACCATACCTACTGCCAGCGCTGCGACCAGCGCGGCGGTGACCCAGCCTGACCTGGCAAGCTCGATGGCCACCACTGCCGCGGCGCCATGGCTAAATATGAGTAGCGCGCTCAGAGCACCGGCTGGCAGCCAGTGCTGGCGCCAAGTCTTCCCTGGGTTCATGTGCAAATTCGCCTCCCAAAACCACGGGCCTCGCGGGCCTTACGGATCACGTGACAATGTCCTGGCGCTTGAAAACCAGGAGGGTCAACAGGATCAGTACCAGGACCCAGCCGGCCAGTAGCGCCAGCGAAAAGGCCAGGCTATCTGCCGCCAATCCAAAGAGCAGCACCGTCGGCGAGCCGTCGTTGATCCACGAGATGGCATTGGCCACGTTGTAGCTCGGCGTCAGGCGGTACAGTTCCAGCAGGCGCGGCTCTTTCAGCCAGCCGGCGACCTGGGCCAGGGCGAGGAGCAGGAACTGCTCGCCGCCTGTGGCTCCCAGACCGACCAGCACGCCTCCCAGGATCGAGCGGGTGTACATCCCGGCCAGGGCCGCGTAGCCGGCGGCGATGGTGGTTGAGAGGAGGGTCACCACTGCTTGGAGCGCCGAATCGGTGACCAGGCCGGCCAGCCGATCGCCTGGCAGAGACCCCAGCGCGCCTCCAGCTAATCCCATGGCCAGGACCATCCCCAGGCCGAGGATCGCCGTGGCCGAAAGAAAGGCAAGCAGGACAAAGGCAGCTACTACCAGAAACTTGGCCAGGATGAGGGCCGTGCGCCGGCTGCGGGGAATGAGGTTCTTCCAGGTGTGCCACTGGTACTCCCCGGCAAAGACAAAGGCCGCAAAGCCCACCAATAACATGCGCCCCAGCCAGGAGTTGGGCAGGTTCCAGACCTCGGGGACGATCTGGGTCCAGAGCTCGATCACCAGCGTGCCCGAGCGAAACAGGGTGCGTCCCATGGGCGAGGCCAGGGCAAGCACACAAAGCGTAACCGCCCCAGCCGCCGCGGCAAGAGGAAAGATCCAGATCATGAACAGGGTCCCCATCCGGTTTCCGGCGATCTTGTTCCATTCGGCGCGGGCCAGGCTGCTGGCATCAGACAGCATCGGGGTTCTCCTCCTGTGTGACCTGCATAAAGAACGTCTCCAGGGTCTGGCGCTGGCTGCTAACCCGATAGACGTCGATCCCTTGCGCCACCAGCCTTCTGACGACATGGGGTGCCTCCTGGCGCTGGGCTCTCACCACCAACCGCTGCCCATCGTAGGCTATGGGCCAGGTTTGGCGCAAGACCTCGGCAGCGCCGTCCAGGGGCGCGGCGTCCACGCACAGTCGCGACTTGCCAGCCAGCAGCTCCGCCACCCCTCCCTCTCCCACCAGCTCGCCCTTGTGGATGATGGCCACGCGGTCACAGACCTGTTCGACCTCGCCCAGGAGGTGGCTGGATAAGAAAATCGTCTTGCCCTTCCGCTCCACCAGATCTCGCAAAAACAGCCGGATCTCCTGGATGCCAGCCGGGTCGAGGCCGCCGGTCGGCTCGTCGAGGATCAGCAGATCGGGGTCGTGGAGCAGGGCAGCGGCCAGCCCCAGCCGTTGTTTCATTCCGGTTGAATAGGCTCCGACCCGCTGCTGTGCCCGTCCGGCCAGGCCAACCTGAGCCAGCAGTGCCCCGATGCGCTGTGCGTCGCAGAAGCCGCTGGTCCGGGCCAGTACCTCGAGGTTCCTTTGCCCGCAGAGGTAATCGTAGAAGGCCGCTCGCTCGACGATGGCGCCCACGCGATCCAGCACACGATGCGGCCCGGTGACCGGCCGATCGTAGAGCCTGACCGTCCCCCGGCTGGGGCGGATCAGGTTCATCAGCATGCGGATGGTGGTGGTCTTGCCGGCGCCGTTGGGTCCCAAGAACCCGTACACCTGCCTGGCCCGGACCTCGAGGTTCAGATCTTTGACTGCCCGGACCGCCTTGTGGCCGCGTCCAAAGGTCTTGCTGAGATTGTCGGTGCGGATGGCGATCGACTCGCCCATGGGTTGACCTCCTGCCGGTTGTGCTTCCAGTATATCCCAGGCAGCAGGCGCTGTCATCCCCGTTAGGGGTGAAATAGTCTCCCCCGAAAGGGGGATCTAGCGCCTCGGTCGGAGACCGTCGGCGAACGGAACACTTCGGTCGGAGACCGTCGGCGAACGGAACACTTCGGTCGGAGACCGTCGGCGAACGGAACACCTTGGTTGGAGACCGCCGGCGACCGGGGGTTGGTGCCTATCGAGCCGTACCCTGGGAGGCTGGCTCGATACGTACCTAACGAAGCCTCACCGCTCCCACTTTTCCAGCGACACCTCGGGGATGGTGGCGGCCCAGAGCAGGTGCAGAACCGCTGCGGCGGCCAGGATGTCGGACAGCGGCCAGAAGAGGCCGCCCAGGCCGGCGACGGCGCGGACCGGAATAGCCTGGCCAAAAAAGTTGACCCAGTTTGCCGCGCCATAGGAGAAAAAGGCCAGGGCCAGGAGCGCGAGGGCGGTTTTCAGGCTGCCCCGAGGCTCACCTTTCCATGCCTCCAGGGCGACATAGAGGAGCCCGATGTCGAGGATGGGGTAGATGGCCCCAGCCAGCCATCGAGCGTTCTGGCGCGAGGCGGGCACGCCGAGGAAATAGGCACCGATCACGACGGCGGCAGCCATCAGCAGGCTGCCCAGGAGCCAGAACCATTGGCTGCCCTTGGGCAGGTGAAGGCCCCGCCAGAAGGCGACAAAGACGAGGGCATAGCGGGTCAGGTAGAACAGATCGACCAGGGAGATGAAGGGCAGGGGGTTGCCGCTGATCTGTTCGTACAGCCCCCAGGCGAGATCGCCCAGCAGGTTCACGGTCCAGGCGGCGGCCAGAAGCCCCCAGAAACGGTCTGGGGGGCTGGAGAGATAGGCGGCCCACCACAGCAAGGCTGTGGCCATCAGGCCCAGGATGAAGGCGAGGGCCATGTCCAGCAGGATACTCCGGCAGGCCGGGATCAGATAGGCCAGCAGCCAGAGGGCCGCAATCACCGCACCTACGTTGGCCACGATGCGGTACAGGCGTCTCGAATCGCCATAGGTCTTGAGTTGCATCTAGAAGCCTCCGATTTTCGTCGGCGCACCCCGGGTGAGGTACGCTTGGTCCCCTGGTTTTGGTGGTGGGGGAGCTGATCCAGGGGGTGCTATTTTTCCAGCGGGACGTCGGGCAGGACGACAAAGGTCCCGGTGGCGTGTCCTACCAGGCGGCCCTGGCTGTCGTACAGGTACATCTCGGCCACGTCCTGGCGTCTGCCGCGCTTGATCAAGCGCCCGATGGCCTGCAGCGAGGTGTGCGCTGCAGGTACCAGGAAATGGACCGACATTTCGGCGGTCGCCAGCCAGCACGGTTCGTCGTGGGCGGCGGCGGCCGTGAACCACCCTGCCGTATCCAGCAAGGTGGCATATACCCCGCCATGGATACCGTCCAGGGCGTGATCCAGGTTGGGGTTGTAGGGCAGGTCCACAATGGCCTGTCCCTTGTCGTTGTAAGACAGACGCATGCCGAAGAAGCGGGCGATAGGCGCTACCTCGTTGAAGGTGTGGAGAAGTTCGGCGATGCGTCGAGTGCTCATAGGATCCTCAACTCTGTCCTCAGGATATTGGATTCTTTCCTCACCTACCGCGTTGGCTGGAGGGTTGTGCTGGCGGTGAGGGCTAGTTGGTCACACCTGCCGGCGCGTCCCGCAGCAGGTCGTCCCAGACGCGGCGCAGGACCACGTCGTCGTCAAAGGTCAGGTAGGCGGCCTCTTCTGTGTCCCCGTTGGGCGTATAGACGATCCGGAGCGCCAGTTGGGGCTGCGCGCCAAAGTGGAGGTGGCCCAGGCGCATGTCCTGGATCATGTCCGGCTGGAAAAAGATGTACCACCAGCCCATCTCGTACTTGGGCCACTGTCCGAACAATAGGTAGCGGGAAGGGTGGACACGGGCCAGGACGATGTGCTCGCGGGTGCCCACGGTCTCAAAGTCGGCTTCAAGGTCGATATAGTACTGATTCTGTCCCTCGACGGTGAACCAGCCGCTGGCCCGCGCCGGCGCCATCTCCTGGACGCCCAACGGCGGGGGCTTGGCACCGGTCTGGAGCGGGTTCTGCTCGCCAACCGTGGCCTCGGCAGCGAGCGGCTCGAAGCGGAGGTATCCCTGCCGCCCGGCCCAGGTCAGGATGAGGAGGTAGGCCAGATAGATGCCGCCGGGGATCAGTGCCGCCCAGGGAAAAGGCCGCCAGCCAAACAGGGCCCAGACGCAGATGCCGGCCATCAGCAGCCCCAGCCAGCGGGACAGGGGCCAGGCGAGCCAGAAATGGCGCCGCAGACGGTATGCAATTCGAAGGATCAAGCCGCTTACGCTCAAAGATTGCTATCCTCTCGGGGAGGTGATCTGTTTCGAGTATAGCATACCCATCCGAGCCTGTCAATAGGACCTGGGGACGGTAGCTGCTATGAGAGAATACAACAATCAGACCAGCCCATGCCGGCGAGCGATCTCGGCTGCCTGGGTGCGGTTCTCTGCCTGGAGCTTGCCCAAGATGTTGGACACATGATTTTTGACTGTGCCCTCGGCCAATACCAACTGCCCGGCGATCTCGCGATTCGAGTGCCCCTGGGCGAGTAGAACCAAGACCTCCCGCTCGCGGTCCGTCAGGGGCTCCATGGGCGGATGGTGGGGGGCGATCAGCTCCCGCAACAACCGCGAGGCGATCTCGGGTTGGATAGAGACCTGGCCGGCGTGGACGCGGCGGATGGTTTGAATCAGATGGTCGGCGGGGGCATCCTTGAGCAGAAAGCCTACCGCCCCGGCGCGGACGCCCTGAAATACGTACTCGTCGCGGCCAAAGGTGGTCAGGATGATGATCCTGGCCTCGGGCCAGACGGCGCAGATGGCGGCAATGGCCTCGATGCCGTTCATGCCCGGCATCTGGATGTCCATCAGGATCAAATCGGGGCGCAGATCCAGGGCCAGGTGAATGCCCGACTCGCCGTCGGCCGCCTGGCCAACGACCTGCAAGCCGGGCTCCAGGTCGAGGATGGTGTTGAGCCCCTGGCGCATCAGGGTCTGGTCTTCGACGATCAGGATGCGGATCGGTTTCATCGTTCCCTCAATCGCTCGATGATGGTGCGTCGCCGGCGGTGATGACGGGCAGGCGAGCCTGGACCACCGTGCCTTCCTCTGTGCCGCTCAGGGTCAAGGTGCCACCCAGTCCCTCCACCCGTTCGCGCATGCCGCGCAGGCCGAAGCGATTCGGACCGCTGGCAGCTCCCGGCGGCAGGCCGACGCCGTCGTCGGTGATCTCCAGGAGGACCGAAGATAGCTCACAGCTCAAGGTCACCCGTACCCGGCGCGCCTGGGCGTGCTTTTCGACGTTGGTCAAGGCTTCCTGGGTGACGCGCCAGAGGGCCTCTGCGAGAGCTAGGCGTAGGTGATCTGCGGCTTTGTCGATCTGACAGGCGACGTCTGTCCCGGTGCGCTCGCCGAAATCCACACACAGGGCCTGGAGGGCCGGGCGCAAGGCACTATCGCCCAGGCCTGGTGAGCGCAGGCCAGCCAACGAACGACGCAGAGAGTCCATGCTGGAGCGGGTCAAGGCCTTCATCTCGTCCACCTGGGCCGATGCCTGTTCCGGGTTCACGCGGTAGAGACGCTGAATGGCCTCTAGCTGGACCGAGAGGGCCACTAGCGTGTGCCCGAGACTGTCGTGCAGGTCACGGGCCAGGCGCTCCCGTTCGCGCAGGACGGCCAGCTCTGCCTCCCGCTGCTGGGCGAGCTCGAGTTCGGCCTTGGCGGCCTGGAGCTCGGCGATCAGCTCCCCCCGCTCCTGGCTGGTCCGGGTCAGGTGGTTCATATAGAGCATAAACACTACCAGCATGACCCATACGGCCAACGTCCCCAGGAGCAAGGCGGGATTCGCGCCGGCAGCGCCCCAGCCGGCGGTGCTGGCAAACAGGATCCCGCTGACAAACAGGGTGGCAAAGATGGCAAACCTCGCCGGCAGCAAGCCAAACATCTGCCCGAGGTAGGCAAAGACGATCCAGTACACCTCGGGTACCAGCCAATACTCGACCAGCCAGATGGCAAGATTGACGGCAAAGTAGAGGAGCAAACGGTTTCTGGGCAGCGGCCACTGCCGGCCAAAGATCATGAGGCCGATATAGATGCCCATTTGGGCCAGGAGCAGTACGCAGACGACGATCTGGGGCCAGCCCAGGTCGTGGCGGGCGTTCCACAGGATCCAGGCCAGGGCTCCGACCAGGGACCCCAGGGTCAGGGCGTGGAAAAAGAGCACATACCAACGATATTTCTTTGTCGGCAGAGGAAAACGATCGTCGGATTCCATCGGGCTCCTCACTCCTGCAGGGTGAGTATATCACAGAACCTGGAAAACGAACAGCGGCGAGGCGTGATTTCAGGCCCTGGGCGCCCAACGGAACAGCCGGGCGGCGATGAGCCCGGCCAGGGCGGTGTAGACCACCAGCACGAGCAGATTGAGCCCGCTGTCCGGGCCGAAGCGACCGTCCACCAGGGGGGGGCGCACCAACTGCACAGCGGCGTAGGCTGGCAGGAACCTAGCCACCTGCTGCAGCCAGCCGGGCATGAGTTCGAGGGGCATGATCATGTCGGTGACAAACATCTGGCTAAAGTTGATCACCTGGCCCACGATCACGGCGACGGCAGCCGTGGTCGCCAGCCCGCTGATCACCTGGCCCAAGGCCACAAAGGCCAGGATGCCCAAAATGACCATGGGCAGGGCCCGCAGCACGCCCTCCAGGCGCAGCGGTGTGCCAAAGACCAGGCCGGCAAAAGCCACCAGGATCGTGCTTTGCAGCAGGGCGATCAGCACATTGACCAGGAGGTAGCTGCCGACGAGTTGCCCGGCCGGGATGGGGCTGGCCTGCAGGCGGCGCAGGATGCCCTTCTCGCGCATCTGGACCATCAACGTCCCGCTTGACAGCAGGCCAAAGGCCAGGATGTTAAATACTACCACACCGGGCAGCACCCAGGTCATAAAGTCCTGGCCACCGACGTCCATCTGGCCAAAGATCTGGCTGTAGAGGACCAGCAGAAAGACGGGGAAGGCCAGGTGCCAAAACAGCATGGTGCGGTTGCGCAGGTGCATCAAGGTCATGGCCTTGGTCAGCACGAGAA
>JASFHU010000131.1:0-8768 GCA_050123055.1 Anaerolineae bacterium | reverse complement strand
CGCCCGCGAGGAATCGCTCGGCGAGCTACGCGATCTGGCCGGCCAAAAGCGTGACGACCAGGTGCTGATCGCCGCCGGCTGCCTGTCACAGCGATGGGGCGATGCCCTGCTGGACCGGGTACCCGGTATCGATGCCCTCCTGGGTACCCGTCGCTGGAGCGAGATCGACGCCCTGGTCAGGGAACTATGGGATGGGCAGGCTTGGCGTCGAGAAAGCCCCCTGGCCCGGCTCGGGGACCCGCTGCTGCTCACTGATGCAGAACAGTACCGCGTGGCCCGCCAGGGAATCTCGGCCTACCTCAAGATCGCCGATGGCTGCAGTGCGCCCTGTGCTTTCTGCGCCATCCCCCTCATCAAGGGACCGGCGGCCAGCCGGCCGGTTGGAGCCGTGGTGGAGGATGCCGTCGATCTGGTTCGTCAGGGAGTCAAGGAGATCATCCTCATCGCCCAGGATACGAGCGCCTATGGCCGCGACCTGGGCGAGCGAGATGCCCTGCCTGGTCTGATAGAGGCCATCCTGGAGGCGGCTCCTGCGCTTCACTGGCTGCGGCTGATGTACGCCTACCCGGGTCACGTCAGCCCGCGCCTGATCGAGGTCATGGCCAGCGATCCGCACCTGTGTCGCTATCTGGACCTGCCGCTGCAGCACGCCCATACAGACACCCTGCGGCGCATGAGGCGACCGGCCAGCGTGAAGCGTACCCGGCAGCTCATCGCCGACCTGCGCGCCGCCATGCCCGACGTGGCGTTGCGGACCTCCTTCATCGTGGGCTATCCAGGGGAAACAGAGCGCGAGTTTGAGGCGCTGGTGGATTTCGTAGCCGAGATCCGCTTCGACCGGGTTGGGGTCTTTGTCTACTCGCCCGAAGAGGGCACGCCGGCCGCCGATCTACCGGATCCCGTTCCAGCAGAGGTCAAGGCCGAGCGCTACGACCGGCTGATGAGCCTGCAGCAGGAGATCTCTCTGGAGATCAACCAGGCTCAGGTAGGCCGCAGCCTGGACGTGCTCGTCGAGGGCCAGGGGGATGGGCTGAGCGTGGGGCGCTCCTACCGGGATGCCCCCGAGATCGATGGGATGGTACTCATCCCCGGCGATCTGCCCCTTGGCAAGATCGTGCCTGTGCGCATCACCGGGGCGATGGAGTACGATCTGGTTGGGGAGGTGACAAGCTAGTACATCTGGTGCAATGCACCTGCTCTCAGTGCATTGCACCCTATCCGACGGATAAGACCCGGCGGATGAGATCCGATGGATCTTATCCGTTGAACCTAGGAGCCAAAGAACTGGCCCAGGCAGCCGCGGCGCTCGGTCTGCTGGGGCTGGGGTTGGGGCTGAGGAGCGCGAGCCTGGTCTTCAATTCGTCTCAGGCGTGCTTCCATGCTATCGCGGCGCGCATCGTCGTGCCGCCGGATCTCGACCATATCCCGTTCCAGTTCGAGCATGCGGTCTCGGAGCTTGGCATTTTCCTCTTTGAGGTTGAAATTGTCTTGCAGCACGACGGTGAGCAGCTCGCGGTTGGCTTGCTGGCTGCCGAGCAATAGTTGCTGGCCATCGGCCACGGTGTGGAGGGTGTCGGACAGAACGGTCATGACGGGTGTAAAAGGCGAGTCACGGAGCGACGGGCCCAAGGCGGTAACCTGGGGCTCTCCATCCTCCGTGACCGCATCGGCGGAGACGTGGCGCATGCGCAACGCTTCCAGACGCTTGCCTACCTGGATGTAGGTCAGGCCCTCGGCCAATAGCCCTTTGATGGTCATCAATGTCTCTAGATCTTGATCTGTGTACCGCCGGTGGCTTGCCCCACTCTCGCCCTCCCCTTGGGGACGGCCCGCTTGATCGTCCAGGTAGTCAGAGAATTCATTGGACCATCTCCGCAGCGTGGAGGGTGAGATCTGCAACTGGGTGGCAACCTCGTTGGGCAAGCGATACCGTGTGTCGGTCATTCAGGTCTCCTTTGAATCTATTCAAAGATTTGCTCAGTGCCCCGTTTCCGAACGGGCGCCGTTCTCGGGGGCGAGAGCTTTTGCGATAGATACGTTATCTGTTCTCTGTCTCTCGTCCAGAGCTGGGCGGGACCTCGTCGAGGAGGCTGTAGGTGGCATCAATGGTGGGGCCGTCGTGCCTGTCGGCTGCGCGCCTGACGCTGCCTGTGCCCGACAGATCCTGGATGTGTTCGCTCACGATGCCGGGCGGGCTGAGATCGACGAACATCTTGAGCGCCAATAGGATCAGGGCGATGTCGTCCATCTGACCCAATCCAGGTAGGACCCAATCGGGGAGCAGGTCGATGGGCGATATCAGGTAGACCAGGCCGATGACTGGGATCACCTTGACCCAACTAGGCACCCGTCCGTCCCGGAGCAGTCGCCAGGCCAAACGGGCCTGTCTGATCAGGCCCCCAAAGAAACCAGCCGTCTCTTGCAGGTCGGACGAGGATGATGATTTACTCATTCGTATTGCCTCCTTGTGCGCCCACAGGCGGGACAGAGTCGCGAGCGAATCGGCGCCGAACGCCCATGAGCGAAGTGCCAAAAACGCCACCCGCCGACCGCTCGCCAGCGTTTGTCCTGAACGCACGTGGGCGATATTATACTCGGGTGTAATGATCTTGGCAAGAATGCTTTTGCAGCAGACCAGACCGCTGCGGCCAGTATCTGCTGGACATAACCCTTTGTCCTCAGGTGGACAAAGGCTATTAAGTTGTCCAAAAACAACTTCAGAGCTTTGTCCGCTAGCGGACAAAGCAGTGGATAGGCGACGCTGATGTACAATCTACAGCGCTTTCTGATCGATTACGACATGACGATGCTGCGTGTCCTGGCCCAGAGCCGGGGGGTGGAGCTTGCCACCAACCGCCAATCTGAGGCGGCCGACGAACTGGCCGCGCGGTTGCTCGATCCATTGTCGGTGCGGACCGCCCTGACCAGGCTGGATCCCGAGGCCCGCGAAGCGCTGGACACGCTGCTGGCGGCTGGAGGCCGGATGCGCGCGCCACACTTTTTCCGACGGTTCGGTCCGGTTCGCGCCATCGGGCCTGGACGGCTTGAGCGGGAGGCTCCCTGGCAGGAACCGGCCAACCCGGCTGAGGCCCTCTGGTACGCCGGCCTGATCTACCGTTCTTTCCTCCAGGACGATGCCGGGCCGGGTGAATTTGTCTTTGTCCCGGACGATCTTTGTCCCCTGCTGCCCGAACCGCAGATCGAGCCCCCTGCCTTTGCGGTCGAGGCGGTCCCCGCGCCTGCCCCTCCAGATGGTGGGGGCACGGACTTGGTCCACGACTTGTTTGCCTACCTGGTCTACCTGCAGATCCACGATGTACGTCCCTACGCTGACGGCCGGCTGGGCAAGCGCGACCTGGCAGCCCTCCGCGGGCGGCTGGGCGAAGCCGGCGAGCGGCGTTTCGCCTTCCTGCGGCACCTGGCCAGGCAGTTGGGCTTTGTCGCCCGCCAGGGCCAGTACCTGCGCCTGCAATCGGCGCCTGTCAAGCGCTGGCTATCGGCGACGCCAGAGCGCCAGTTGTCGGTCTTGCAGGAGACCTGGCGCGACGATCCGGCCTGGAACGATCTGTGCCAGGTGCCTGGCCTGGTCTGCGATGAGGAGACTCCCTGGCGAAACGATCCCCTTGCCACCCGGCAGGCGCTGCTGTCCCTGTTGGCCCGCTGCCCGGCGAGCGAATGGTGGTCCATGGCTTCCTTCGTCGCCGCAGTCCAGGACTACCACCCTGACTTTCAACGGCCCGATGGTGATTATACGAGTTGGTATATCCGCGACGCCGCCAGCGGGGAGTACCTTTCCGGCTTTGAGTCGTGGGAGCGTGTCGAAGGCGCGCTCATTGCCGATCTGTTGGCCGGGGCACTTCACTGGCTGGGCATCGTCGCCCTCACGCCCGCTTCAGCGGGCGCCCTCTGCCGCCTGACCGAATCGGGGGCGCGCTTGTTGGGCCTGCTGCCCGCCGCGGCAGAGGACCTGGTCTCCCCCCCCATCGTCGTCCACCCCGATTTTCGCGTCGAGCTGCCACCACCGGCCAGTCTCTATACGCGATTTCAGCTTGAGCGTTTCACCGATCTTGAGCAAGTGGAGCCCTGCACCTACCGCCTCACCATCGGCAGCCTGCACCGGGCGCTGGCCCGCGACATCCAGGTGGAGCAGGTGCTGGCCTTTCTACAGCAGGCCAGCCAGCACCCCGTCCCGGCCAACGTGGCCGGCCAACTCCGCCTATGGGCTGGGCGCTTAGGCCAGGTGTCTTTGCAGGAGGTCGCCTTGCTTCAGGTCAAGAGCGAGCGCACCATGAAGGATCTAACGGTGCTGCCCGAGACCCGCCATCTGATCGCCAGGGTCCTTTCGCCCACCAGTGCCCTTGTCCGCAAACAGGACCTCCCGCGTCTAAAAAGAGAACTGCGCTCTTTGGGCTACCTGCCGCCCGAAGACACGGCCTGATTTCGTTTGCACTGGCCCAGTCTGGCTTTTGTGGGACGGTCGATGGTCCCTAGCATCGCCGACTTGCGTCGCTGTAACATGGCCTCGCAGAGCAGAATGGGCCAGTGTGGCCTGCGAATCCGTGGAACGCGGTTGACAAAGCGCGCCGTAGGGTGTATCATTGCCTGGCACCTGTCCGGAGGAGATCAAGCCCTCGTCCCGAGGGCGAATTCTCGGCTAGGTTCCTGGACCGTCGCTGGTCACAGAGAGGGAGGAAACAAGAGCTCGCCGCTGGCTCTTGGCTCAGATAGATCGATGATGCAAACCGAGGAACAGGCACCAATCATTTCCGTCGTTATCCCTTGCTACAACGAGGCGAAGAACCTGGAGAGGGGGGTACTGGACGAGGTTACCCAGTATCTCGCTGGCCAGCCGCTGCCCTGGGAGATCGTGATCGTCAATGACGAATCCACCGACAATAGCCGGGTGCTGATCGAAGAGGCTATCGAGGGCCAGGAGAATCTCTCCCTGTACGATATCCCCCACGGGGGAAAACCCGCCGCAGTCTGGGAGGGGATCCAACAGGCCAGCGGTGAGATGGTTCTCCTGACCGACATGGATCAGTCCACCCCCATCCACGAACTGGACAGACTCGTCCCCTGGTACGACGAAGGATTCGACGTGGTCATCGGCTCGCGCCAAGCGGCCCGCGAGGGCACCTCGGCGCTCAGAAAGCTGGGTAGCGTGGTCTTTTTCACCCTCCGCCGCCTGGTTCTGCTCCGCGACATTGTGGACACACAGTGTGGTTTCAAACTGTGCCGCCGCCAGGTGGCGCTGGAAATCTTTCCCCACCTTGAGTTCCTCAGGCAAAAGGACCAACCCACCGGCTGGAAGGTCACCGCCTTTGACGTCGAGTTCCTCTACCTGGTCGAGCGGGCCGGCTACCAGATCAAAGAGGTCGTCGTAAGCTGGAAGAATCGCGACGAAAGCGACACCAAGAGCCAGCAGAGTGAGATGACCCGCTACATCAACGAGTCGATCAACATGGGCCGTGAGGTCACCCGGGTCAAGCTCAACCAAGTCAAGGGCCTTTACGACGAGATCTGAGGGCGTTTCGCCCCATGGCGTCTATCCGGGAGCTCGTCATGGAGAACGAGCTCCTTTTCATGTCCCGATGCGGTTCGTCTGTTCAGACGAATCGCGTCTGACCAGACCCGGTCTCACTCACTCTTGTCCTTTATCCCTTTTTGCGGTATCATAGGGTTACTTATGGGCAACAGGCGTCTCTTTGGGAATCGTCAGACTGCTCGTGGGTCAGGGGGCCATCTTGACCTGCTCTTGGTGCACGCCCTCGTGGTGCTGGCCCTGCTGGTCCCCGGACCCATCCTTCACGCCCAGGACCCCACGCCCGACCCCAACGCCCAGATCGAGGCCATTCTCTCGGCCATGACTGTCGAAGAGCGGGTGGGCCAGCTCTTTGTCGTCGCCTTTGTGGGGGATTCGGCTGGCCTTGGCTCTGACATTGCCAAGCTGATCCAGCAAGATCGGGTGGGTGGTGTGGTCCTGCTGGCTGCCAACGCCAACTTTTACAACGGCGCCGACACGCCACGCCAGGTGGCCGAATTGACCAATGGCCTCCAATCGCTGGCCATGGACGATGGTCAGGTGCCGCTCTTTGTTGCCGTGGATCACGAGGGCGACGGCTACCCCTACACCCGCATCACCGGTGGTACGACGCCCCTGCCCAATGCCATGGCCATTGGCGCCACCTGGGACCCGGACCAGGCTCGTGCTGTCGGGCAGATCACCGGGCTCGAGCTGGCCTCGATGGGCATCAACCTGCTGCTCGGCCCCAGCGTGGACGTGCTGGACAATCCCCGGTCCAGCGGCCAGGGCGACATCGGCACGCGGGCCTTTGGCGGCGATCCCTGGTGGGTCGGGCAGATGGGCCGCTCCTACATCGAGGGGGTGCACAGGGGCAGCGGCGGCCGGGTGGCGACGGTGGCCAAGCACTTTCCTGGCCACGGCGGTTCGGATCGCCTGCCCGACGAAGAGGTCGCCACCGTCGACAAGTCGCTGCAGGAGTTGCGGCAGGTCGAACTGGCTCCCTTTTTCGCCGTCACCCGCGACGAGGGAAGCGCCGAGGCGGTAACCGACGCCCTCATGTCGTCCCACATCCGCTACCGGGGCTTGCAGGGTGACATCCGCCAGTTCACCGCCCCCATCAGCCTCGACGCCGAAGGCATGGGCGCTATCCTGGATCTGGAGGAGTTAGCCGGCTGGCGCCAGTCTGGCCTGATGGTCTCCGACAGCCTGGGTGTGCCCGCCGTGCGCAAGTATTTCGATCCCTCACTGACCACCTTTCCCCACCGCCGTATCGCCAAAGAGGCATTCCTGGCCGGCAACGACCTGTTGCTACTGTCGCAGTTCGATCTGAACAACGTCTGGGCCGACCAGTTCCGCAATATCCGCGATACCCTTGCCTTCTTCGGCGACGAATACCGGGCCAACCCGGCCTTTGCCAGTCGCGTGGACGAGGCCGTGGCCCGCATTCTGCGCCTCAAGCTGAGGCTCTATCCCGAGTTCGCCCTCGAGGCGGTGCAGGTGCATCCTGATGCGGCCCTACAAGTCTCCGGCCTGGGGATTGAGGTGACTCAGGACATCGCCAACCGGGCGCTCACCCTGCTCTACCCGGACCCGAACGCCGTGCCCCTGCCGCCCGGCCAGGGGGAAAAGATCCTCATCGTCACCGATGCCCGGCCGGTGCGCGAATGTTTCGCCGAGCGATGCCAGCCCTTCTCGCCACTGAGCCAGACGGCGGTGGAGGAAGCTATCCTGCGCGCCTACGGTCCCGAGGGCACCGGCCAGATCGACCCGCAGGACGTTGCCAGCCTGCCCTTTGGCCAACTCAAGAAATTCCTGGCCGGCGAGGAGGTCCAGTACGATGTCGGGGCGCTGCTGGAGGAGGCCGACTGGATCCTTTTTGCCCAGCAGGATCTGAACCCCATCAAGGGACCCAATTCGGACGCCGTCAAGCTCTTTCTCAATGACGGCCGGAGCGCCTCCTACGATGCCAGGCTCGTCGTCCTGGCCTTCAACGCCCCCTACTACCTCGATACCACCGAGATCAGCAAGCTGGACCTCTACCTGGGGGCCTATAGCAAGGTGGAGCCCTTTGTCGAGTCGGCGGTGCGGGTCCTGTTTGGAGAACACGTACCCCAGGGCGCGCCCCCGGTGGATGTTGTGGGCATTAACTATAACCTGCAGCGCCAGCTTGGGCCCGATCCGGATCAGATCATTCCCTTGCGCCAGCTCGATCCGGCGCCCGGCGCCAGCCTTCAGCCGCCTGCCAGTGTGCATCTGCTGGCAGGTCCCATCCTGGACCGAAACGGTCATGGTGTGCGCGACGGGACAGCGACCACCTTTTACGCCGAGATGGGCGGCGACCTGTATGTGCCGCCTGTCCAGGCCGCCACCGGCGGCGGCCTGGCGGAGGCGATCTTTGCCCTTGAGGAGCCAGGCCAGGTCCGGTTCCGCGTCGAGAGCGGCGAGGCGCTCCGCTCGCAGACGTTGTCCCTGACCCTACTGCCCCAGCCCACGGCCACCCCTGCCCCTACGGATACGCCACGTCCGACCCCCACCGACACGCCCACGCCGCAGCCCACTCTGACTCCCCAGCCCAGTCCAACCGCTCTGCCGGCGGGCCCGACGGTGGTGACAGCCGGTGCTGGTGCCCGGCCCGTGGGCGGCGCCGACCTGGCCCTGGCCGCTGCCACCATCCTGGTTGTGATGCTCGTGGGCTGGCTGGTCCTGGGCCGGCGCCGCCAGCCAACAACGACGGTGCGCTGGGTGTTGCTGGCCGTGACCGGCGGCATGCTAGCCTATATCCTCTACGCGCTGCGCCTCTTCCGTCCCGAAGCCTGGGGCATCCTGCCCGAGGCGGCCTGGATCTCCAGCCTGGCCCTGGTCGTGCTGGTCGCGCTGGGGGGACTGTTGGCCCTGGCGGTCGTCCTGTTGACGGCGCCGGATTCGGGCAGGTAAGGGACAGGTATCATGGCTAGGGCCGACAAACTCCTGGAGCAGGGCATCGCCGCGGCCAGGGCCGGCGACAAGGGCACTGCCCGCCGCCTGCTCACCCGCGCCGTGCGGCGGGCACCCGAATCTGAGGCTGCCTGGCTCTGGCTCTCCTCGGTGCTTGATACACCCCAGGGTAGGGCCTTTTGCCTGCGCCGGGTCCTGGACATCAATCCCGAGAACGTGCCGGCGCTGAAGGGCCTGGCCGCCCTGGAGGCGGAGCTGGCAACCCTACCACCTGAGCCAGAGCCGTTGCCCGAACCAGAGATTCCTCCCC
>JASFHU010000130.1:0-8784 GCA_050123055.1 Anaerolineae bacterium | reverse complement strand
GCCCTGGGCATTGCCCTGCGTCCCTGGGAAAAGGCATTGCAGGAGTATTTTGATGGCGACGAACCCTGACCCGAGCCTTAGCCCTCAATCTCCCATCTCCTCGGCACGAGGTTCTTGAAGCATGCAAACCTCAGATCGCCCTCTTGCTTCCGTTGTTATCCCCAATTGGAATGGCGTCCACCATCTACCTGTCTGCCTCGATGCCCTGCAAGATCAGAGCTACCCTCACATCGAGGTCATTTTGGTGGACAATGGCTCCACCGACGGCTCGCAGGCACTGGTGAGGGAGCAATACCCAGAGGTACGGCTACTGGCCCTGGAACGCAACCTGGGGCTGACCGGTGGCAACAATGCCGGCTTTCGTACGGCCCGGGGGGAGATCCTGATCTCGCTCAACAACGACACCGAGGCCCATCCAGACTTTGTCGAGGCGCTGATGACGGCCCTGCAGGAGCACCCAGAGGCCGGCATGGTTGCTGCCAAGATGCTGCTCTTTGACCGGCGTGACCACATCCACTCAGCGGGCGACGGCTATGGCAGCAACGGCATCCCCTTCAATCGGGGTGTGTGGGAAAAGGATGAAGGGCAATACGACGAGCCCGGCTGGGTCTTTGGCGGCTGTGGCGGCGCTGTGGCCTACCGTCGGACAATGCTCGACGACATCGGCCTTTTTGACGAAGCGTTCTTTATGTACTGTGAGGACGTGGATCTCAACTGGCGCGCGCAACTGGCGGGCTGGCGCTGCTGGTACACCCCCCAGGCTGTCGTCTACCACAAACTAAGCGCCACCGGCGGCGGCCCCATCGCCAGCTATTACACCGGCCGCAATACGCTGTGGGTCATCGCCAAGAACTATCCCGGCGCCCTGCTGCGTAGGCACTGGTCGCCCATCCTCCGTGCGCAATGGCATGTCGCACGCGATGCGCTGCGTGCCTGGCGTGGGGAGGCGGCTCAGGCCCGCCTCCGAGGTCAGATCGCCGGTCTGCTCGGCTGGCCCAAGATGCGAAGAGCGCACCGTGCTATCCAGGCGACCCGCCGTGTACCGGATGAGTACCTCGAGTCCTTGCTGACCAGCGCGGGCACCGAATAGTCAGTGCCTGCCGCAGGCTGAGGAACTTCTGTGGGAGATTGCCTGACCTACATTGGTACCTCTACCATCACCGTTGTTCCCCTGCCTGGTTCCGCCTGCACGATCAGGGTACCGCGGAGCAACTGCGCGCGCTCGTGCATCCCAACAAACCCAAATCTCCCCAAAAGCGCCAGGTCGCCCACCCGAGCTGGCATCTCAAACCCATCGCCGTTGTCGCACACAGCAACAATCAGTTTGGCTTGGTCAAACTCTACGGCTGCAACCACCTCTGTCGCGTTGGCATGCCGTTTGATGTTGTTCAGCGCTTCTTGAACGATACGGAACAGGGCCAATTCTGCGTCGGGTGACAAACGTCGCTGCTCACCAGAGATCTCCAACTCACATTCGATTCCACTTTCTTCCAGGCCGATCATCAACCCCTCTACAGCGGGCAACAGTCCCAAATCATCCAGCACCGAGGGCCGTAGATCCCGGCTAAAGCGCCGCACACCCTGCAAGAGATCCTCAATTTGTTGGTACAGCTGCTCGAGGCGTTCTACCGCAAGTTCAGGCACCCCGGGATCGGAGGTAGCCAGATCGTCGAGGCGGCGCGCCACGCCTATCAGCCCCTGGGCTGTCTCGTCATGCAGTTCCCGCGCAATGCGCCTTCGCTCGTCTTCCTGAGCATCGGTGACCTGTCGGATATAGAAGCGCAGGTTCTCGCACAGGCGTGCATTATCCACCGCAACACCGATCTGTCTACCGATGGCAGCAAACATCTGCTGGTCGATGGCGTCAATAGGATGCTCAGTGTCAAGGCAAAAGTCTATGACACCCAGCAGTCGATCCATCGACTTGAGAGGCACACAGACATGGACATGGGGTTCTGAAACTGGGCAGCGAGTATGCTGTGGGTGGCTCAAGGCATCCCGTACTACCAAGACCTCGCCGGCCTCGGCTGTTAAGCCACACAAGCACTCGCCCAATGGGATCTCGTCCGCTTGCTCGATGAACAGAGACGACAATCCTCTATGAGCCCGAAGATGCAACGTCTGACCCCATGGATCGAGCAGGAAAATCGCCCCCTTGGGTTCTGAGCTACCAACCACCTCCAACACCCTGTTCAGTACCTCATCGAGCATAGCATCGAGATCATAAGGTCGAGTGAGGGTGCGCGCGATGGCATTAACTGTTTCCAGTTCTTCGACCGCCTTCTGCCTTAGCTTTCTCTCCTTCTCCTGTGTGTCGATGATCCACACAATGACAGTGCCAACCACGGCGACGCCGATGGTCTCAAAGAACGCATCAATAGGCTGGTCCGAGATCAAGAAGACACGCGGCAGCATGATGAGCAGTGCTGCAGCTAGGGTTACCAGTCCCCCAGTACGTCCAAAGGCAAAGGCTGCAGCAGCCACGGGTAGCAAGAAGATAATGCGTACAATGGCCTGGCGAGTCAATGGATAGGATTCCAGAGGCTGGAAGGGTAGCTGTGGCAAGTAATAGTGGTAGAAGGCACAAATCGCCAACATGATCACTACGATCCATAAATGGCGATTTTGAACGATTTCTTTAGTTTTTAGCATGCTGTTTCTCGTTAGAGCGTTTCGTCCAAGGAAAGCCACCCTTTGCGCAGGGCCTGCACCACTGCCTCGGTTCGTGAACCCACTTTCATCTTGGCAAAGATGGTACTCAGATGGGTCTGAACAGTGCGGGTACTGAGGTAGAGTTCCTGCGCGATCTCCCGATTGCCTAGCCCCCTGGCTGCCAGCCTTAGCACCTCCAACTCCCGCTCGCTCAGCGGCTCCACCCCTGGCTGTGGGGACGGTTCATCAGCAGGTCGAGAAAAATGATTGATTACCTTGCGGGCGATCACCGGGTGGAGCACAGACTCGCCGGCATGTACGGACCTGATGGCTGCGATCAGATCACGGCCTCGCACACTCTTCAGGAGATACCCTGCTGCCCCAGCCTCCAACAGGGCAAAGATATACTGCTCGTCGTCGTAAGCAGTGAGAATCAAGACGGCCGTTGAAGGCGAGCGCACTTTGATCTGCTTGGTGGCCTCGATGCCGTTCAGCTTGGGCATGGCAATATCTACCAGCGCCACATCAGGATTTTGCTCGACAGTCAGGCGCACAGCTTCTTCTCCGTCGCCGGCTTCGGCGACGACTTTGAGATCCTCCTCCCGCTCCAGCAATTGCCTGGTCCCCTCCCGCACCAGGTCGTGATCGTCGGCCAAGAGAATCCGTATCGTTTGCATCTTATTCCACTCTCCACCACTTGGAGTGCTTTGGCTCATAGAGGAAACCGAACAGGCCAGCCAATCGGCTGTCAGGTAACTCGACATACCTGGGCCGCGACGATTCGATTATATATGTCTTCCAGGAGACTGTCAACAACGCCCGGGCAACTGGGGGATCAGAGCGCGAGCGCCCTGGGCCAACATGCGTACCCTAGTCGCCAAAGCACCTAAAACCGCACTGCTGCGGCCCGGTCAAATGGCCGAGGCGACAGCGGCTCGGACGGCTTTCTGGCGGCTACAGACCCGTGCTTTTGGCACTGGCGGATCCGGCGTTTTGACCGATGACAATGGATGCGCCAGATATTATACTGGTGTTAGGTTAGCGTTCTCCCTCTTGTGAATGTGTACCCGGTCAGATCCGGGTGGGGGAGCAGATAGAAACAGGCTCTCTCGAGTGCAGGCAGCGGCAGGGCGGGGGGTGTGGTCGTGGAATTGCCGCCATTGACAACAGACTGGCTCATGTTTGTCCTGGTCAATCTAGTTGTGCCAGCCATCGTGTGGGTTACGGTGGTTGCCGGCCTGATCCTGATCGTGCGCGACAAAGTCGAGGAAGACGATCTGGTGGAGTTTTTGTCCAAGCAGCAGGCAAATCACCGGGAAGCATGTTGCGATCTGGAAGGCAAGGAGGCTCAGGTCGGGTTCTGAGATCCCGATGTGGCACTGATTGGATGTTGGCTTGGGACAGAACCAGTGCGGTGCCCCGTCTGGACCATGGTCGTGCATCATAAAATGTATTCAAAAAAGGAGTGAAGCCAATGAGTGTGGAAGCCGTGGTTGCGCTGGTTCTCGGGACGGTGGTCGTACTGGCGGCACCGGCCCTGATCCTGTCTACGGATATCTGGAAGCGATACAAGGGCATGCGTCACAGAGGGCAAGGGCAGTAGCCCCCTCACCTTTCCGGCGCTTGTAGCCGAGCCTAACATACACAGATCACAAGGAGGTGAACTCAATGGACATCTTGCAATGGATTGACACAGGTCTGCGAGCCGTGGCAGCCGGCTTCTTTGCGCTGATCCCCGGCACGACTGTCTGGGCGGTGATGATCGGGATCTACCTGCTGATCCGTTGGCTCGTCCGCAGCCGGCCCCATGGATCCGTGGGGGCGTAAGGTCAGAGCCACTAGCACACACCGCAGACAAACCTGACACAGAAACAGAGAACTGTCCAAGGAGAAGATCATGGATCTTGAACGAAGAGCATTCCTCAGAGCTTGTGGCGCGGCTGCAGGAGCGATAATGCTGCCCTGTGGTGTCACCATGGCAGCTCCGGCCAAGGCAACACCCGGTCCCAACACAAGGGGAATGCTCAGTGACCTTACCAAGTGCATCGGCTGTGGCTGGTGCCAGCAGGCCTGCAAGGAATGGAATGACCTTCCGGAAGTGCCCACCACCAGCACTGGCAGTGAGGGGAATCAGGCCTGCCTCTCGGCCGATACTTGGACCCTGCCCGAACTGCACCAAGTGGAGCAGAATGGCGATCTGCTCCAGGTGTTTGTCAAGCGCCAGTGCATGCATTGTGTGAACCCGGCCTGCGTCTCGGCCTGCCCCGTGGGCGCCCTGCAGAAGCAGGAGAATGGCGCCGTTACCTACGACTGCAAGCGCTGCATCGGCTGCCGATACTGCATGGTCGCCTGTCCTTTTGGCATCCCCAAGTTCGAGTGGGACCAGCCCTTGCCACGGATCCGCAAATGCACCATGTGTGCAGATCGCCAGGAGATGGGCCTGGAGCCAGCCTGCGCGGCGGCCTGCCCGACTGGGGCACTGATGTTCGGCAATCGGGAAGAACTCATTGCTGAGGCAGAAGCGCGCATCCAGGCAGATCCCGAAAGGTATTTCCCCCACATCTATGGTCAGAAGGAGTTGGGAGGTACGTCCTGGATGTACCTTTCGCCAGTGCCCTTCGAGGAGCTTGAGTTTCCCACACTCAAGACAGAACCAGTCACCGAATTGAGCGAGGCGGTGGCCACCTTTGGAACAGCAGGCGTTGCCGCTAGTGTGACATTCCTTTTAGGTGGCCTCTATTACTTGTTCCAGAGACAAGAAAGGACCATCCAGTTGGAGGAAATCGCCGATGAACAGGAGGGAGAGGTGGAATCATGACCACCATCAAGAGAGGCTCTCTGAGTGTCGGCTATCTGATCCTGGCAGTCGTGGTGGCTATTGGGGCGGGAGTAGGTATCGTCCGGTTGATCAACGGACTGGGGGCGACCACAAGTCTCAGTGATGGCTATCCCTGGGGTCTATGGATCGTATATGACGTGTTCTTTGTACCCTTCTCAGCCGGAGCATTCATGATTCTGGCCATCACGCACATCTACAACAGGAAAGAGTATCACCCTATCGCCCGCCCCGTAGTGCTGGCCGGATTCCTGGGTGAGGTGATGGTGATCGCGGTTCTGGTGATGGACCTGGGGCGTTGGAACCAGTTCTACAATGTCCTCTTTCCCTGGTACTGGAACATCCGCTCCTTTATGTTCCAGGTCAGCATCTGCCTGACCATCTATATGGGAGTCATGGTCCTGGAGATCGCTCCCTCCATTCTGGAACGCTTCAACTGGCAGAAGCCACTGCGACTCATCAAAATGCTGACGGTCCTGATCGCAGGTACGGGGATCGTGCTTTCGGCCCTACACCAGTCGTCGCTTGGCTCCCTATTCCTGCTCATGCCCTACAAGCTCCACCCTCTGTGGTGGACGCCGATGTTGCCCTTGCTGTTCTTCACCTCGGCAGCCATCGCCGGGTTGTCGATGGCCATCTTTGTCGCCGCGATATGCTTCCGGGTATTCAGGTGTAGTCTGCAATTGGAGTTGCTCAGCAACCTGGCCAGGGTAGTGGCCGTCCTGTTGGGCATCTATCTGCTGCTGAAGATGGGTGACCTCGTCATTGCCGGGGAACTGGGGCTGGTCCTCTCACAGGGATGGCTCAGCTTGCTGTTCCTTGCCGAGCTTGCCCTCGGCGTGATCGTACCGCTGATCCTTTTCAGCATCCGCAAGGTGAGAGAGAACAGTGGGGGTCTGATCGCGGGGGCCGGGTGTGTACTACTGGGGTTGGCGATCAACCGCACCAGCGTGGCCCTGGTCGCGCAGCAAGCCCCGGCTGGGGCCAGCTACTTCCCGCACTGGATGGAGATCATCATCTCGGTGGCTGCGGTTGCCGCAGGCATTCTGCTCTTCGTAGCGGCTGTGCGTTTCCTACCTATCCTGCCCGAGGAGGTACGCAGCCAGCAGAGCAGCCTCTATCCTCAATGGTCCCGCCGGGCGGTCGTTTTCGTCGGCGGGGCGCTGTCTCTGATCGTGATCACCGTGGTTCTGTTGCTGCAGCCCATGACCCGGGCCGGAGCTACCAAGAGTCCGCCCGCGTCAACATCAGCCCAGATCCAGGATCCTCACCGGGCAAGCTGCCTGCCCTGTCACCAGGACCCACAGACGTTGGCGGCTGCTGGAGCTGCCCAGGATGAGTTGGCCCTGCTGACCATCGTACCCCAGCCGCCAGAGACGCCTCACGGTAGACTGGATTGCGTCACCTGTCACTACGGCGATGGAGCCACGGAAGATCCGGAGGCCACGCACAGGGGTGTCGTAAGGGATCCCACCTTGGGCGATGGCGGCCTGTGCGTGGCGTGCCACGCTGACCTACCTGAGGAATTCCCCCAGGATCGTCTGCGCACCCCGCACGATGAGGTCACACACGGCCAGTTGGCGGACGTTTCCTGCAGCGACTGTCACGGCGGGGTTGGCCATGGATTCGACCCCGTCAGCGGCGACATCATCTGTCCCATGGCGGTCTGCCTGGACTGCCACGTATCCCGCCAGCTCGACAGTGAGCTCTCTGACTGCGATGCTTGCCACCTCGCCGCCCACGAAGCGATGCTGTCCGTCAAGTGCAACGATTGTCACCATTCGACAGAGGAATGGGCGGAAGTGGAAGCCGATTCGCACCCGCTGGAACTGGTGGGCAAACACGCCGAAGCGCAATGCCTGGACTGTCACCAGGGACTGGATCTGGCAGAGGAAAACCAGTGCGGCGACTGCCACCAGCCACCCGGCGATTCCCACTACGGAGCCCGATGCGAGGACTGCCACACCCCGACCAGCTTCCAGAAGGCGGAATTGCTGGATCATCCCATGCCACTGGAGGGTGCCCACCAGCGTGCCGCATGCGCAGGTTGCCACACTGAGGGCCAACAATCCCCTGAGTATGTCTGCAGCGACTGCCACCAACCACCGGAGGATCACCTGCGCGGGCCGTGCACCATGTGCCACACCCCAGAGGGATGGACCAGATCTACTGCATTCATCGTCAACCTGGCGCCACAGATCTCGCACACTCTTGAAGGCCGGGAGGATTGTCTCATGTGCCACGATATAGCCAGCGAGATCAGGCCGTCACCAAGCAACCACGGAGACTATACCACCGCGCAGTGCGTGCTATGTCACAAGGAGGTACCATAGACAGCACGACGACTGACTCGGCCCGCTAGACCTCTTTTAGATCCGACCAAAGGCGAACGACGAAGGACAAAGGCCTTCCGCGCCCAAACCTTCGTCGTTCGTCCTTTGTCCTCCGTCCTCAGTTTAAGATGTGACACCCTGTCTCTTTTGCAGTATAATCGACGGTGCACAATAATTGCCCAAATCCAAGTCCCTTGGGCGCTAGCAAATATCTACGAGGTGACGAAATGCGAAGACCCATCCTGGCCGGAAACTGGAAGATGAATCTGACGATTGCCGAGTCGATCGACTTTGTGCGGAGCATTCGGCGCGGACTGAACGACGTTCGGGGCGTGGATCGGGTGCTGTGCCCCCCCTTCACCGCACTGGCAACACTTAAGGAGCTGCTTTCAGCGACCGAGATTGGTCTGGGAGCACAGAATATGCACTGGGAGGACAAGGGCGCTTACACGGGAGAGATTGCCCCCGGCATGCTCAAGGAACTGTGCCAATACGTCATCCTGGGTCACTCGGAGCGGCGGGCACTCTTTGGCGAAACCGATGAGGGCGTCAACCGCAAGCTCAAGGCCGCCCTGGCCCACGGCTTGCTGCCCATTGTCTGCGTGGGCGAGACCGAGGCCGAGTACGACGCCGGCCGGACAGAAGAGGTGATCGGCGGGCAGGTGCGCGGTGCCCTGGTGGGTCTCAGCGCCGAGCAGGTGGCGGGCCTGGTCATCGCCTACGAGCCGGTTTGGGCCATCGGCACGGGCAAGGCGGCCACGGCGGCTGGCGCGGGCGCGGTCATCGGATTGACAATCCGGGGGACCATCGCCAAGCTGTATGACGAAGCAACGGCCCAGGCGGTGCGGGTACAATATGGCGGCAGCGTCAAACCGGCCAACGTCGCCGAATTCATGGCCCATCCCGACATCGATGGGGCGCTGGTCGGAGGCGCCAGCCTCAAGCCCGATTTCGTAGAGCTGG
>JASFHU010000129.1:0-8845 GCA_050123055.1 Anaerolineae bacterium | reverse complement strand
TTGGGCAAACTGCGGGAGCAGATGGAAACGGGCTGTATCTAGTTGCGGGCTGGCCGTTGAGGAGTGTGTGGTTCCGTCTGTCCCAACGGACAGAATCAAATAAAGAACGACTATGAGGAGCAATGTAATGTCAGAGAAAGCAATACCTGCCGGAATGTTGGCTACAGATGAGCCAGACCTGTTCTTCGAGGACAATACGGTTGGCCGGCTCAAAAAGGAGGTATGGGAGGCCAGTGACCAGGAGATCGATGCCATCCTGGCCGAATATGGCATCCCCTCCCCCGTGGAGTGGGGCAAGCCGGGGGCCTACATCCAGACCACCGTCCGCACCCAGGTGGAGGCCAACCGTAAGAAGAACGATATCGTCTTTGTCCCCCTGGGCTGCAGCGAGCTGCACGGCCCGCACCTACCCAGCGCCTCCGATACCCTGTACGTCAGCCAGATCGTAGAAGGGGTCCGTCGCTATACAGCCAAACAGGGAGCACCGGTCAACCTGGCTCTCCCGCCGCTGATGTACGGCTCGCACCCCTACCACCACATGGGCATGCCGGGTACCATTCCCGTGCGCGAGAACGTCACGCGAGAGTTGCTGATAGACGTCATGCTGGGCCTGTGGAACGATGGCTTTCGCAAACAGATCTATATCAACAACCACGGCCAGTTGTGGGTGCTCGAATCGGCCATCCAGCAGTTCCAGAAACGCTACCAGTTGCCGGGTATCTACCGTGTCATCGACTGGCACCGCGCCGTGCGCGAGTTCTTTCGCACCCAGGAAAAGGGCGGCAAGTGGGACACGACCTTTGTCCACGCCGACGAGTCAGAGACCTCGCTGGGCTTGCTACTGCACCCCGAGATGGTGGACATGCAGTACGCTGTGGACTCGGAGGGCAAAAGCTACCTGCCCGAGGGGCACTTTGACAAGTCGGTGGATCCCTTCAGCCGGCCCAGCCGCTGGTCCGAGGGCGAGGGTCACTTTGCCATCGAGCTGGCAGCCACGCCCGAAGGCGTCGTCGGCTTTGCCACCAAGGCCGCGGCCTACAAGGCCAAACGACCGGTGGCAGCCATCCTACGCTACCTGACCTTGGTCCACGATCAGATCCTGGAGGCATTCCCGGCCGGTAGCGTGCCGCCGGTGGAAGAGATCACCCTGCGCACCGAAGCTGAGATGGAACCCTATCTGCGCGAACCGCTGAGCGAAGGCTGGAAGACGGTCTATGGTCTGCCCCGTGTCGGCCAGGGTTCCAATCCCTAGAATCGAGGCTTCTGGAGGAAGAATGCCGTGACCAACACAATCCGATGGGGGATCCTGGGCACCGGCTGGATCGCCAGCGAGTTTGCACAGGGGCTGGCTGAGCTTCCCGATGCCGAACTGGCAGCGGTCGGCTCGCGGACGGCCGGTTCGGCCAGTCGCTTTGCCGATAGGTTCCAGGTGCCGCGCCGCCATGCCAGCTACCAGGCGTTGGCCGAGGATCCGGGCGTCGACGTCATCTATGTGGCCACACCGAATCCTCTGCACAGGGAGCACTGCCTGCTCTGCCTGGACGCGGACAAGCCGGTCCTGTGCGAGAAGCCGTTCGCCCTCAACGCCGGCCAGGCGGGAGATATGGTCCGCGCGGCCCGCGAGAAAAAGCTCTTTCTCATGGAAGCCATGTGGAGCCGGTTCTTCCCGCTCATGGCCAAGGTGCGCGAATTGGTAGACGAGGGCGCCATCGGCGAGGTGCAGATGCTGGTGGCCGATCTTTGCATCCAGTTCGACTTTGACCCGTCGGACCGCCGCTACGCCCCTGACCTGGGCGGGGGGGCGCTGCTGGATCTGGGCGTCTACCCCCTCTCCCTCGCTTCGATGCTCATAGGCGCGCCCGCCAGGATCACGTCCTTGGCCCATCTGGGCGCCACCGGCGTCGACGAGCAGGCAAGCATCACCCTGGGCTACGACCAGGGTCAGGTCAGCACGCTGTATGCCTCGCTCCGCGCCGACTCGCCCGTGGAGGCGATCCTCCTGGGCACCAAGGGCCAGATCCGGATCCATCCCTGGTGGATCCGGCCCGATGCCATCACGCTGAGCGTCGCCGGCCAGGAGGATACCAGGCTTGAGATGCCCTTCGCGGGCAACGGGTACCAGTTCGAGGCTGCCGAAGTCATGGCCTGCTTGAGGGCGGGCAAGCTGGAGAGCGATCTCATGCCCCTGGACGAGACCCTGTCGATCATGGAGACGATGGATACCATCCGCGCCCAATGGGGCTTGAGGTTCCCGGGAGAGTAGGTGGCCCCGGCCTATGGCCGGGCCGCGTCAGCTCTTGGGGGCTAGACAACGATCAAGGAGGTACTGTCTGTGAAGGCAGCAGTTTTGCGTGGCGTAGGCGACCTGAGGTTGGAAGATCTGCCGGACCCCCATCCGGCGGCAAACGAGGTGCTCATCCGCGTCAAGGCCGCCGGCCTCTGCGGCACCGATTTGCACATGTGGCAGGGCACAAATCAGGAGGGCACGTTCCCCTTCATCCCGGGCCACGAATGGTCAGGCCAGGTGGTGGCCACAGGCAAGGAGGTCAAGGGGGTAGTGGTCGGCGACCGCGTCGTCGCCGAGGTGCCCATCCCCTGCCACAAGTGCGCCAACTGCCAGGATGGCATGGAGCCCAACATGTGCCCCGACTTTGAGCTGTACGGCTTTTCCTGGGAGAATCCGGGGGGCATGGCCGAGTACACGTTGGCGCGCGAGGAGCGGCTGTTCAAGATCCCGGACAATGTGAGCTACGAGGAGGCCGCCCTGGTCGAGCCGGTCTCGGTCGCCTACCACGGTGTGTGGGGATCGGGTGGCGGCGCGGCGCCCCATGACCGGGTCGTCGTCTTTGGCGCCGGCCCCATCGGCCTCTTTGCCATGCTGTCCTGCAAAGCGTCGGGCGCGCCGGTCATCGTCGTTGAGCCACAGGCCGCGCGGCGCGAGATGGCCCTGGACCTTGGCGCGGACGTGGCCCTCGACCCTACCGGCGGCGACCTGGTGGAGCAGGTGATGGACCACACCGGGGGCCGGGGGGCGACGATGGTCCTCGAGTGTTCGGGCAGCAACGGCGCGCTGGCGGCGACGCTGGACGTCATCGCCAAACAGGGGCGCATCGTGCTCATCGGGCAGAGCGCGGGTCGCAAGATCCCTATCGAGATCGGAAAGGCAATCTTTGAGCGCACGACCATCGTCGGTTCCAGCGGCAGTCCCTACTTTTTCCCCAAGACGTTGACCTTTATGTCCCGGCAGTTGGTCGACCTGATGCCGGTGGTCACGCACCAGTTCCCGCTTTCAGAGACTCTGGACGCATTCGAACTGGGCAAGAGCGGCACTGGCTGCGCCAAGATCCTGGTGCTGCCCTGACTGGGGCGGAGGAAACGATGCATATAGGCTTACACACCGGCAGCATCCTACATACGAACCTGGTGACCGACATCCGCGTGGCCAGGGAGACAGGCTACGACGCCATAGAGTTCTATATTCCCAAGCTGGTACGCTACCTGGATGCAGGCTACAACGCCGAGGAGATCCTGCCGCAACTGGGCTCGCTCCGCCTGGCCATGATCAACTCATTCCTCCACATTGAACGCCAGGATCCCGATGGACGCCAGGCGCTCCGCCAGCAGTGTGAGAGGCTCTGCAGGGTCGCCCAGACGCTGGGCTGCCCATCGCTCCAGGTTGTGGCCCTCAATGGACTGCAGGGTCAGCCCTGGCCCGAGATCCGGTCCAAGGTGGGGCGCTCCCTTCAGGAGCTGGCCGACATTGCGGTTCCCTTTGGTGTGAGGCTGGCCCTGGAGCCGGTGACCTTTACGCCGCTCCGGACACTGCCCCAGGCGCTGGAAGTCCTCGACGCGGCCGGTCGTGACAATGTGGGACTCTGTCTCGACACCTTTCACCTGTGGACAGCCGGCACCTCGTGGGACGAGGTCGCAGCCGTCGACCCTGAGCTCATAGTCGTGGCCCACATCAGCGACGTGATGCCTCGCCAGGGGAGCGAGTGGAGCGACGCCGACCGCGATGTCCTGCCCGGAGACGGGATCCTGCCCCTGGAAGAGGGCATCGAAGCCATCCGGGCCACAGGCTACGACGATCTGTGGTGCGTGGAGATGCTCGGCGCCCACCACTGGGAGTGGGACCCGTACGTACTGGCCAGAGAACTCTATCAGCGGGCCGCCGGCCTGCTGTGGGGATAGCGCACAATTCGGAGCGCAGTACATTAATTCAGGGGTGTATTGTGTACGGGCGGCCAAGCCGCCCGTACACAACACAATTACCCCCACTTTGGTGAGAAGATACAGAAAGACAGATCAAACAAATAGATCAGAGGAGATGCCAAACAATGGAAGGAAAGATGAGAGGTGTTGCGCTGTACGCGGACTGGGAACCGAGGCCCGATTTTGAGCTGGGACCCAAGGACATCGAGGGCAAGCAGACCTACCTGGGCAGCCGGGTCTGGAGGAATCCCAAGGTAGAGATCGTCGAGTATGACATCCCCACACCCGGCCCCAGGGAGGTGCTGCTTGAGGTGAGGGCCTGTGGTATCTGTGGCAGCGACGTGCACATGGCCCAGCAGGATGACGAGGGCTATATGTGGTATCCGGGACTGACAGGGTTTCCGGCCATCTTGGGCCACGAAGTGGCGGGTGTGGTCGTGGAGGCGGGCAGTGAAGCCCGCGACAAGGCGACCAACCAGCCCTTCAAGGGCGGCGAGCGCGTCTGCACCGAGGAGATGATCTGGTGTGGCGAGTGCAAACCCTGCGCCGATGGCTACCCCAACCACTGCGAGCGGTTGGACGAGATCGGCATCAACATCGACGGCGGCTTTGCCAAGTACCTGGTGCTTCCGGCCCGGACGCTGTGGAGCCTCGAGTCCCTGGCGAATCTCTACCCCGAGGAGGAGGATCTCTTTGTCGCCGGCAGCCTGGTCGAGCCGACCAGTGTGGCCTACACGGCCGTCATCGAGCGCGGGGGCGGGATCCGGCCCGGAGACAAAGTTGTCATCTGCGGTGGCGGTCCCGTGGGCATGGCTGCCTGCGCCATCATGAAGAGGCAGGGCGCTTCCTGCGTCATCATCTCCGAGCCCGAAGAGGCACGGGCCCAGCTTGGCCTGGAAATGGGCGCCGACTATGCCATCAACCCCCTCAAGGAGAGCTTTAGCGAGAAGGTCCTGGACCTGACCAACGGCATGGGTGCCGACCTCTATCTGGAGGCAACCGGCCTACCCACCATCGTCTATCCCGAGATCGAGCAGACGATCTGGTTGGGCCGAACGTTGAACGCGACGGTGGTTGTGTTGGCGCGGGCCGATGCCAAGATGCCCGTCACCGGCGAGGTGCTCCAGGTTCGAAGGGCCAGCATCGTCGGTTCCCAGGGACACTCGGGGCACGGGACCTTCCCCCGGGTGATCGAGTGCATGGCCGATGGCATGGACATGACCCGCATCGTCACCAAGCGGATCGGCCTGGACGAGGTGCCCGAGAACATCGAGATGCTGCGCGACGATCGCCAGGAGTGCAAGATCTCCTGCGTGAGCTTTGATTGAGCGAGGACACAACCTGGACCCGATCTCCGCAGCGGGCCACGTCTGGGCGCTTTGACGGTCGTGCCTGCAGGGGCGAGGCGGGTCCAGGGTTTTCCTGGCCTCACAGGATGCCATGCGACGCCTGTTGGGAATAGACCTGGGAACCAGTAGCCTGAAAGCTGCTGTCTTTACCCTCGACGGCACGCTTCTGGGACTGGGCAGATCGGCCAACAGATACCTGGCCGGTCCCGCCGGATGGGCGGAACAGGATCCCGGAACGTGGTGGACAGGATGTTGTGAGGCGGTCGGGGCAGCCCTGGCGCAGGCAGAGACCAGGGCTGCCGACGTGGTCGCGGTTGGTGTGTGCGGGTTTCACCACTGTCCCGTGTTCCTGGACGCCGCCGGGACCCCGGTCCGGCCGACCATCGTGACCCACGACATCCGTCTCGGCCAGAGCCTGGCCAGCCTGGCTCAGAGCGGCGTCCTGGATCAAGTCGTCGAGGGCTCGGGCAGCCGGGTGATGACCGGGCACTTTCCGCCCATCTACCACCTGGTACGGACTGGAGACCCCCAGGCCCTGGAGTCTACCCACTGGATCCTGCTGGCCAAGGATTTTTTGCGCTTCCGGCTCACCGGCCAGATCGGCACCGAGCTCTGCGATGCTACCGGCACCAACCTCATCCCGATGCCGGAGCAGGATTGGTCCGAGTCTCTTTGCTCGCTGTTGCAGGTACCTCGACACAAACTGCCCGAGATTGGCCGGTCGAGTCAAGTTGCCGGCCACGTCACGCCAGAGGCAGCGCAGGCCACCGGCCTTCAAGCAGGGACCCCGGTGGTTTATGGTGGCGGCGACTCACACTGTGCCCTCGTTGGGTTGGGCGTGGTTGGGTCGGCCGAGGCAGGCCTGCTACTGGGCAGCAACAGCACCCTGCGCGCTTCGTTCGACGGTCTGGTCAAGCCGTTGGACGAGATGGTCTGGATCCAGCAGCACGTTGTGCCGGAACGGTTCACCGCCTCGGCCTCCTCCATGGCCGGTTCTTCGGTGCTGTCCTGGTTCAAGCGGGTCTGTTTCGAGGATGCACCAGAGGAGGCCGCGTTCTATCGCTGGTTGGACTCTCTGGCCGCAAGTGTCCCGGCCGGCAGTGACGACCTGCTCTTCCATCCTTACCTCTTTGGGGAGCGGTCTCCGTTCTACAATCCCGAGGCCGGCGGCGCCTTTCTGGGCCTCCGGCACTGGCACGGAAAGGGGCACCTGGTGCGCAGCATCATGGAGGGGGTGGCCTTTGCCATTGCCAACTGTGTCGACGCTATCCAGGCGATCGCCGGCCAGAGGGAGGAGCAGGTGACGGTCTTTCGCACCGGCAGGAGTGGGGGCAGTCAGCTCCCCGTGTGGAGGCAGATCATCACCGACGCCCTGGACCATGCCCTCGAGGTGATGGACGTCGACGAGCCCGGATGCCTGGGGGCTGCTCTGTTGGCCGGCGTTGGCACTGGCATCTATCAGGACCTGCCGTCGGCCATCCAGCAGGCGGTTCAGGTAACCGACCGGTCTATGCCCGATGCGGCGAACGCGGCGCTCTATCGGGACCGGAGGGCCGTGTTCAATGATACCTTTCGCGCCCTGGAGACCCGTCTCTACCAGGGATGAATCCGGTATCTTCTCAATGAGTGGGGGCCCATCTTCCCCCGATCTATCAAAAAAATTCGTGAATCTGGAGCTTTTGGAGGGAAACGACAGAATGACGTCTCAATACGCGGATTTGGCCGGGCAGGTCGCCCTGATCACTGGTGGGGCCGGGGCCATCGGCCGGGCCATCAGCAAGGGATTGGTCGGGGCCGGTGCTGGGGTCGCCCTGGTGGACATCGACGGCGAGCGACTCCAGCGCTATGGCGAAGAACTTGAGGCCAGGTACGGCTCGGGTAAGGTATTGACCATCGTGGCGGATGTATGCAATAGCCAGCAGGTCCGAAACGCCTTTGACCTCACCTTTGAGGAGTTTGGGCGCCTGGATATGCTGGTAAACAATGCCGCCGCGACCCAGATCAAGTCGGTGGATCTCCTGACCGACGAGGACATCGATCTCATCATCGACACGAACCTGAAAGGATACGTCAAGTGTGCCCGTGAAGCGGTCAGGATCATGAAGGCGTCGGGCACCAGGGGGTCACTGCTCTTCATCTCTTCGAAGAATGGCCTGGCGGGCGCGGCCAACAAGAGCCTCTACTGTGCGACCAAGGGAGGCGAGCTGACCATGGCCCGCTCTCTGGCCCTAGAATTGGGCGAGTTTGGCATTCGCGTGAACACCATCTGCCCCGATGCCGTTCTCGAAGGGTCTGGCCTCTGGGAGGATGACAACTACCGGCTCGGCACGGCGGCGCGTTACAACATCTCGGAGGAAGAGATCCCAGACTACTACAAGCAGCGCTGTGCCCTCAAGACCAACATCAAGCCGGAAGATGTGGCCAATGCGGCGCTCTTTTTGCTGTCTGACCACGCGGCCAAGCTCACCGGCGCCATCCTGACCGTGGATGGCGGCGTGGCCTTTGTGCGTTAGTGCTTTGCACGCTAGCCCACAGAAACGGCATACCGTGAAGGTGTACCAGACTGAGAGGAGCAGATAGGCATGCCAGGACCAGGGATGGAACTCGTGGGCGATGAAGAGATCAAGGAGGTGATGGACGTCCTGAATTCGGGCTACCTCTATCGCTACCAGGTGGGGGAGGACCCGCGCTACCAGGGTAAGGTCGCCAGGCTCGAACAGGAGATGGCTCGCCGCTCGCAGGTGCGCTACGCGGTGGCCGTCAACTCGGGCACCACAGCCCTGCTGACAGCCTTGGTGGGGCTGGGTGTCGGGCCGGGCGACGAGGTCATCGTGCCTGGCTTCACCTTCGTCGCCAGCATGTCGGCCACCGTCTATGCTGGCGCCGTGCCGGTGCTGGCCGAGGTAGACCGCACCCTGAACCTCGATCCGGACGACGTAAACACCAAGATCACGCCCCGTACCAAAGCAGTCATGGCCGTGCACATGATGGGCAACCCGGCCCGCCTGGACGAACTCAAAGCCATTGCCGACGAGCACGACCTGTATCTGATCGAGGATTGCGCCCAGGCGTTCGGGGCATCCTACAAGGGGCGGCCTATTGGCTCCATTGGCCACGTTGGAGTTTTCAGCTTTAACGTCTACAAGACCGTCACCTCCGGGGATGGCGGGATGATCATCACCGACGACGAGGCGCTCTATTGTCGTTGCTTTGCCTTTCACGACCAGGGACATTCACCGCTGCGCCACGGCGTCGAAATCGGTCAGCGGCCCTTCTTGGGCCTC
>JASFHU010000128.1:0-8869 GCA_050123055.1 Anaerolineae bacterium | reverse complement strand
ACAACTACTGTATGCTTGAAGCCAATCTCTCCCGCCTGCGGGGCAGGTCCGGCGGCGGACCTGCCCCACTTGCGTGCCGCTGCGCCCTGTCGAACCAGCGTGCCCACCTTTGGCGCAACGGGCTGCGGGAGGGGTAGGCGTTATTGCGATTGATAAACGATGGTATCCGGCCTAAAGGCGGCCCAGGCGAACCAGAAGTGATCGCCATGAACGATGGGCGCCAGGTTCTGGCCGGCCAGCGGGCCGTCGACGGCCTGGCCCAGGACGTTCCAGGTGCTTCCGGTCTGCTCGTCTACGATCTGGTCGCCCTGGCGCACAAAGGTCAGCTTCTGACCGTCGAGATTGGGGTCAAAGACACCGGTGGCTCCGACGTCCTCCGCCTCGGCGATGATGCCTGCGCCCAGGGCGCTACTGGTACCGCTCTCGTGAAAGACGGCCAGGTCGATCCCACCCTGCGCGTCGTTGATGACGCCCATATCTGACAGGACGCTGAGCGGATAGGCAACGTCTATCCCCTGACCCAGGCTATCCTGCGACACGGTCACTACCCGCTCCATGGCTGGCAGACGAGGATCTTCCTCGCCGTCAAACAGGAAGGGGCTGTTGCCGATGGTGTCGTAGCCGGCGTATGGGTTGCGCCCGTAGCTGCGGGCGTAGCCTGTGTCCCGCGACAGCACGATCCCGTCGGGATAGGCCGCTTTAAAGTCGGCAAAGCTGACCAGTGACGATGGTAGAAAGGCCAGTCTCTGGCCGGTCAGGCCGCCGATGATGGCCTCGCCGGTGAGCTGCTGCCAAAGGCTCTCGGTGGTGCGGTCGTACATCACCAGGTCCGAGTTACGCAGCAGACCCGAGGTACCAAACTCGTACACCTCACCATCTAGGCGGCGGTCGAAGGTGATGGCCGAATTGCACAGCGGACAGAAGGTCACAGCCACGGGCACGTCGCCGACGGTATCATTGGCGATCTCGTGCCAGGTGAGGATCTGCAGCGGGTAGGCGCGTGCGTCCCCCCCTATCTCCAGGGCGATGACCGGCTCATTGTCGGCCAGCCAGTCAGCCGCCTCGTCCGGGTCGACGAACTTGGGCTCGTCGATGGAGGGGATGCCATCGCGCGGCGGTCCCCCCGAGAGCAGTTCGTCATAGTTGATGCTGTGTATCTCCCAGTTGGTATTCCAGCCACGGGTGGCTGCCCGCAGCCGGGCAGGCCGGTCATCCCCGGCCAGCACACCCGCCTCCGGGTTGGATTCCGTCTCCGTGGCCGTGGGTGCCACCGTAGGCTCCTCCTCCGTGGCCGTGGGTGCTGCGGCAGGCTCTTCTTCGGTAGCCGCAGGCTCAGCCGGCGGCTGCTCACTGGTGGCCGTGACGGCGGCTGTAGGCTCCGGCAGGGGCTCTACAGGGCCGGGCTCGACGACACCGGCGACCAGACCACCGCAAGCGGCCAGTAACAGCAATGCCGTAAAACCGATTGCTAACAGAGTGATTCGTTTCATATCTAGTCCTTTCCACATCCTCTAGTCAACGTCTAACCGTTGCCAAAACTGTCGTGAAGAAAAGAGAAACGCTCATGTTTCAGCCTCCTTTCAGGTGTTCTGGTGTGATACGGTTCTTTGTTTCTGGTTTCGGCGGTACCTTTGCCCGCCTTCACTCTGATAGATGCGGCAAGGTAGTGCGATCTTACCTCGCGACTCCCAGCTAACACCTGTTGTCGGCTGCTGTCATATATGGTATAATCCGACCAGCTTTGAGGGGAGAACTGTACGCCAGACGCAGACATGGACCGTAAAGAATTCACCATCCGAAAGACCCCGTTCCTGTTTCTGAAATGGCTCGTGATCATCGAGTTCTTTTTCGCTCTTTTGCCATTTCTGGCCGTCCTCCTGCTCAATCTTCGGCCGAACTATGAAGGAACTCCTTTGGCCGGGACCGTTTCCTACAACCTGCTGCTGGCCATCGGCATGACCACCCTGCAGGTCCTGATCCTGGCCATCTCGTTTGTGGCCTGGTATCTGCCAGTCTATCACGTGGACCGGCAGCGCATCCTGCTGAGACGCTCCAATCTGTTCGAAGACAAAAAGGTGGCAGATACACAGGCGATCAGCCAGATCGAGGTCAAGCAAGGCAGGCTGGCCGGGCGACTGGATTATGGAACACTGGTCCTCACCTCTATAGAGGCAACGGATAAGGCCCATCTAGGTCACGTCCCCAACCCGGCGACCTACGTCGCGTGGATCGAGGGTATGATCGACCTGGAAGAGGCCATCGCCCCTCCTCTCGAACTACCAGCGGTCGGTGAGTTGCTCGCCGGAGGCGAGAACCAATACGTGGAATTCAAATCGAGCTTGATGTGGGATTATCGCCGCCAGATGGTGAACAAGGCGCTCTACGAGCCGGTGATGAAAAACATCGCGGGCTTTATGAATGCGATGGGCGGCGCGGTGCTCATCGGCGTGAACGATGATGGCCAGGTGCTGGGACTGGAACCCGACTACCAGGCCATCAAGAAACCGGACAGCGATGGCTTTGAGAACGTGTTCAACATGGCCTTCAACAAGATGATCGGGGTGGAGTACCGGCGCTTCGTGGATGTCACATTTCCCAACATTGACGGCAAAGAGATCTGTGCCGTGTCGGTACGGCCCTCAGTGCAGCCCGCCTACCTTCAGGCCCGGGGTAACGAGACCTTCTACCTCCGGGCGGGCAACGCAAGTGTGCCCCTGACGGTCAGCCAGGCAGCCAGGTATATCCGGGAGCATTTCAAGGATTGAGTGAAACACGATGATCGGGGCCGGCAAGAGCTACCCTCTGGGCGCCACAGTCTATCCTGACGGCGTCAACTTTTCCATCTTTTCCAAGAACAGCACCGCGGTCGAGTTGCTGCTCTTTGACGAGGTGGATGCCCACCGGCCAGCCAAGGTGATCGCCCTCAATGCCAGCGAGCAGCGGACTTTTCACTATTGGCACGTCTTTGTGCCGGGCCTCAAAGCAGGACAACTGTACGGCTACCGGGCCCACGGCCCTTACGACCCACAGCATGGCTATCGCTTTGACGCCTCCAAGGTACTCCTCGACCCCTACGGCCGCGCTGTGGCAACGCCGCCCGGCTACAGCCGCCAGACTGCGGGCCAGCCGGGGGACAACACCGCCTCGGCGATGAAGAGTGTGGTGACCAACCCCAGCACCTACGACTGGGAGGGAGATGTGCCGCTGAAGCACCCCTTCACGCGGACGGTGATCTATGAGATGCACGTGGGAGGCTTCACCCGACATCCCAGCTCCGGCCTGCCGCCGGAGCAGCGGGGCACCTATGCCGGCCTGATGGCCAAGATCCCCTACCTGCAGGAGCTCGGCATCACTGCTGTGGAGCTCCTCCCGGTTTTCCAGTTCGACGAGCAGGAGGCGCCGGAGGGCTTGACCAACTATTGGGGCTACAACCCCATCTCCTTCTTTGCCCCGCACTGTGGCTACAGCTCGCGCCGGGACCCCTTGGGCGTACTGGATGAGTTCCGCGACATGGTCAAGGCCCTGCACCGGGCCGGTATCGAGGTCATCCTGGACGTGGTCTATAACCACACTGCCGAAAGCGACCACACCGGCCCCACCTTCTGTTTCAAGGGGTTGGAAAACAGCGTCTACTATATCCTGGAGGATGGCGGGGCCCGGTATGCCAACTACAGTGGAACAGGCAACACCCTGAACTCTAACCAATCGATGGTCCGCCGCCTGATCCTGGACAGCCTACATTACTGGGTCGAAGAGATGCACGTGGACGGCTTTCGCTTCGACCTGGCCTCGATCATGTCCCGCGATGAGAAGGGACGCCCACTGGCCGACCCACCCATCGTCTGGGACATCGAAACCGATCCTGTGCTGGCGGGCACCAAGCTGATCGCCGAGGCCTGGGACGCGGCCGGCCTCTACCAGGTGGGCACCTTTGTCGGCGATCGCTGGAAGGAGTGGAACGGGCAGTTCCGGGATGACGTGCGCAGCTTCCTGAGAGGGGATGACGGGACGGTGAACAAACTGGCAGCCCGGTTCCTGGCCAGCCCGGACCTGTATGCCCACGAAGAGCGCGAGCCAGAACAGAGTATCAATTTTGTCACCTGCCACGATGGCTTCACCCTGAACGACCTGGTGTCGTACAACCGCAAGCATAACGAGGCCAACAACGAGGGCAACCGGGATGGTCACGATCACAACCTGAGCTGGAACTGTGGCATCGAGGGCCCGACCGATAACCCTGAGATCGAGGGGCTGCGCGCCCGCCAAGTCAAGAACTTTTACACCATTACACTGCTGGCGCTGGGCGTTCCGATGCTGCTCATGGGCGACGAGGTACGCCGCACCCAGGAGGGCAACAACAACGCCTACTGCCAGGACAACGAGATCAGTTGGTTCGACTGGGCGCTCCTCGACAAGCACAGTGATCTGTTACGCTTTATCAAGGGCCTGATCCGTTTCCGCCTGGGTCTCAGCATCTATCGCTACGATCGGGGCTTGAGCCTGGTCCAGCTCCTGCGACGATCTGGGCTACGCTGGCATGGCGTCAAGCTGAATTGGCCCGACTGGAGCCACCACTCCCACAGCCTGGCCTTTTCCGTGCAGGGCCAGCGGGGCAGCTTTCACCTGATCATGAACGCCTATTGGGAGCCCCTCGACTTCCAACTACCCCCACCGCCCCCCGGCTCGCCGGATGGCTGGCGGCGTGTGATCGATACAGCCCTGGACTCGCCGGAGGATTTCTGTCCCTGGGACGAGGCGCCGGCGGTCGAGGGCTCGACCTACCCTGCCCAGCCCCGTTCGCTGGCGCTCCTGCTGGCCGCAGGCGCGCGGTAGGTTCGGTTGCCTATGACAGGAGCAGACGGCTACAGGGCCGGCGCGCGAAGAGACTGAGGTCCCACGGCCGCGGCCGCGCGGTAGAACCGGCTGCCGATGATAGGGCAGCTCGGTCACAGAACCAGTGAACGCAGCAGTTGAGGTTCCATGGTCGCGGTCACGATACCGGCCACCGGTACAAAATCCTGGTAAAACAACCCGATATGGGCCGAGTAGGACAAATGGACTGTTGACACGGCCCATTTGTGGCGTTATACTATACAATGAGGAGGAGAAAGCGCAGCGAAGGGGTCTCTTGTGTCCAGCATTGTGCTGGATCGCGGAGCCCATCTCTTGCGCGAAAGGAGGTGTCTATCCCCGATTTTGCCACGCTTTTTGACTGCCGATCAGTAGAGAGTTGCCTCGAAAGGAGGTGCGTATGCACGAACCCCTCGGGATATCCACCATAGATCATGGGGCAAAGCCCTGAAAGGAGTGCGTTATGCGGAAGATTGTCCTTCGCATGGCAGTGGGGATCCTCCTGCTACTGGTCGCCTTGACACCGCTTGGCTCAGTGACGGGGAGACCAACCCAACTGCCACCAGCCTGCCAGGAATTGGCTTTCTCGACCGAAGAGGATTTTGTCACTCCAGAGAGCGTCATCTCTGATGGCGATCTACTGACTGTCCATCAGGATCCATCTGGTGCCGTCCAGTGCACGATCTGTGCCCGGAACGCCGACCTACTGGAGGTCTTTCGAGTGCAACACGACCTCGGTCTGGACGCTGCTGACGTCGTCGACGCAGAGGGCTTCCTGGTGGCCTTCTCGACTGAACTCAACAGCTCGAACCCAGGCCAGTTCACTCAGGGTGACCTGCTGGTTACCAACGGGGTCATCATCCTCAACCTGGCCCTCACCGCCAAGTGGGGCGGCGGCCAGGGGGTAGGCTATGATCTCGGCCTGGACGCGGTCCACTTGGTGGAGGCTACAGCGCAGCCAGGCGCCATCCTCGAGTTTCTGAATGATGCGGCGACGCAGGAGCAACCGATTGGCGCCGACGCGCTGGCCCGGCTGTTTGAGACCCACGCCGCAGTGGACATCTGGTTCTCCACCAGTGGTACCTGGTCGCCCGTTGGCGCGGCCGGCTTTCTGGATGGAGACCTGCTGTCGGCCCGCAGCGGTACCATCGTGGCGGCCAATGCCGACCTCCTGCCAGCCACTGTGCCGGCCGGCATCCCCAACCGGGGCGTCGACTTTGGCCTGGATGCGGCCACCAGCGACCGGGCCGGAACAAAGAGGCAGATCCACCACTCCACCGAACTCCTCTTTGAAGGAGAGCCCGCCTTTACCGACGGCGACGTGCTGCTCTTCAACAACGGCGTGGTGATGCCCCACGAAGCATTGATCGACTGCTTTGAGCCCCGGGCCAAGTTCCTGGGGTTGGACGCCCTTCACATGGCTCTGGAACCACCGACGGATGGTGAGATCCACGGCAAAAAGTTCCACGATCTGAATGCCAACGGTGCCTTTGATCCTGCAGAGCCCGGACTGGTGCGTTGGGTGATCCACCTCGATGGCAGCGGTGTCAGCGAGCAGACCACGACGGACGCCAGCGGTGTCTACTCTTTCACCGTCCCGGCAGGAGCGTACACGGTACGCGAGGAGTGCCCGACGGGATGGTACCAGAGTGTCCCTCCTCCCCTGCAGGAAGCTTGCGGCAGCGGGACATACGACATCACACTATCCGCGGGCGGCTTGGTCACCGACGTCGATTTCGGCAACTACCGGCACATCACCTTCGAGGGGGCCAAGTTCCACGACGTCAACCTGAATGAGACCTGGGATCAGGAGGAGCCCCCACTGGGGCAGTGGGAGATCCGTCTCGACGGCGCCGATGGCATGAGCCACGATGTGAATCTCGTGGAGTGGACCACGGCCTCTGGCTACTACTCCTTCACGGTGCCGCCCGGATCGTACTTCGTCCGCGAGGTTTGCCCGCCTGGCTGGGCTCAGACGGTGCCGGCGCCTACCAACGGTTGCGGCAGTGGCTTCTACCCCTTTACCCCGACCTCGGGCGACCTGCCGTACCAGAACAACCACTTCGGCAACTTTGAGACCCTCGACCTCTACCTGCCGCTGGTTCTCAAGAATTACCCCTAGGCGTGGGGTCCTCGGCTCGGGTGCCCAGCTCAACGCTGGTGCCCGATCCGGCAAACGAAAGGAGACTAGGAAATGCAGAGGTTGGCACGAATTATACTGGTAGTCTCGATACTGGTGGCGCTCCTGCTGGGATCGGCAGGGTCGGCCGCCAGCCAGGTTGGTCCAGATGCATTGAAATGGTGCAAGGAACTTGCTTTCTCGACTGAAGAGGACTTTGTGACCCAGGGGCCTGAACCGCCCGACGGCAATCCCATCATCTCCGACGGCGATCTCTTGGGACCCAGGTGTGTCGTCTGCGCCCGCAACGCGGACTTGATGCCCGTCGCGTGGGAAATCATGGATGATCTGGGGTTGGACGCGGCCGACGTGATCGACGTCGACAGCTACCTGGTAGCCTTTTCCACCGAACTGGATAGTCAACCCTGGAGCCCGGTCCAGTTCACCGCCGGCGACCTGCTGGTTACCAATGAGGTGATCATCCCCAACCAGGTCCTCACCGCTCGCTGGTCGAAGGGTCAGGGAGTGGGTTATGACATTGGCCTGGACGGCGTCCAGTTTGTGGGCGATCCGGTGAACATCATCGCTTTCCTGGAGGCGGCTGCGACGGCGCAGCAACCGATCATCCCCCCCGTCATGGACGAGCTGTTGGCAGCGTTCCCGGATGTGGATATCTGGTACTCCACCGAAGGGACCCTGGGACCTGTGGATGCGCCCGGTTTCTTGGATGGAGACCTACTCTCGGTGCGTAACGGCACCATCGTGGCCAGCAATGACCAGTTCCTGCCCCCCAGCGTGCCGGCCGGTGTCCCGGTCAGGGGGGTCGACTTTGGCCTGGATGCCGTGGCGGGCAACCGGACCACGGACAGAAGCCGGCTCCACTTTTCCACCGAGATCCTCTTTGACGGTGAGATCAGCTTCACCGACGGCGACGTGCTGCGAATGGGCAACGGCGTAGTGGCGACCAACTATGACCTCACCCACTGCTTCGAGCCCCTGGCAAAGGAACTGGGGCTCGATGCGCTATCGCTCGGCATCCCGACTACGCCCGAGTGCACCAGCCGCATCACAAAGATTGGCGGTGTGGACGTGGCCGACATCAGCCTCGTCGACGGCATGGTCTTCCCCGGAGCGTGGCCTGCCATCAATGCGCCGGTCCCCTTTGGCGGCAGGATCAACTTTGAGGGCACCATTTGCGACGATGTGAATGAGTTCCGCGTGGTCTACCGCAAGGCTAGCTCAACCGATTCATGGGAGCCGATGCCTGTACCCGATGCCAAGAACTGGAAAGTCAAGGTGGATGACATCTGGCCTGGACCCGACTGCAATGCGAAACAGAAGTGGTTCTCCGACGGGCTCGGCTGGTTCAGCGGGCCGGACTACCGCCATCTCACCGAAGCGGCCCTCGGCGGCTGCAACCCGGGTTTGTCTCTCACAGTTTGGGAGTCCACGGCCGCTGTCGCTGGCCCCGATGAGCTCTACGAAGTGGTACTCGAGACCGCGACCTCTGCCGGCACCTTTAGCGACACCATGCGCATCGTCCAGTTGGATAATACCAAACCCGTGGTCGAGTTGGAGAAAGTCGAAGGCCAGTGCGACGTCTTTGGGCCAGGAAACATGCCACTGATGGCCACGGGCCGGATGACCGACACACACTTTTACAAATACCAGCTCTGTATCTCGGGGGACGGGTACAGCCCCGTCTGCTACCCGCCCGTCACATACTGGGATGATCTAGCCGACAACGTCATCGACACCGGCACAACCAACTGGGACCTGTTCCAGGATCTGCACAACGTGAGCGTCTATGACCTGGCTGCCAGCCCGGTGGACTGTGGGTATTCGGTGGGGCTGACCGGCTGGGACCGGACATTGTCCTGCGGGTTTAGCTATCCGATC
>JASFHU010000127.1:0-8929 GCA_050123055.1 Anaerolineae bacterium | reverse complement strand
GGACGAGTTGCCACTGTCATAGATTGCGCCGCCCCTCTCTGCCCGGTTGGCAGTGAGGGCATTGCCCCGGAGCTCGACGTAGCAGCCACCGGTATCGATGGCGCCGCCCGAAAAGCTCGCCGCGTTTCCGTCAAAGGTATTCCCTAGGATGATCAGGTTGGATCCCAGCTCGCAATAGATGGCCCCGCCAGTGGTGGACTCGTTGGCGCTGAACTCGTTTGCTCCCAGGGTGGCCTCGGCCGAGGCGCCGATAAAGAGGGCACCGCCCGCGTGCTCGGCCCGGTTGCCGGTGATGCTATTGTCGCTGATCTCGGCGTTGGCGTAGTTAAAGACGATCATACCGCCGCCCGACAGCGCCCGGTTGCCGCGGATGGTATTGCCCCGGATGCGCGGTGCAGCCAACAGCTCGACAAAGATGCCCCCACCGTGCTCGTCGGCCTCGTTGTCGGCGATGGTATTGTCCTCGATGATCGGCCATGCGTTGTCGATGACAAAGATGCCGCCGCCGGCCGAGGCCCGGTTGCCGGCAATGGTGTTGCCGCGGATGGTGGGAAAGGCCGACGAAGTGACAAAGATGCCGCCGCCGCCATCCTCGGCCTCGTTGCCGGTGATTCGATTGCCCTCGATGGTGGGCCAGGCGCCGTCGACGACGATGCCCCCGCCGCAGTAGCCCGTCTTCTTCGCCGAGGCAAAGACATTGTCGCGGCAGACCTGGTCCTCCTGGGCATCGGTCTGCTGAAAGGCAGTGCCGCCGCCGTGGGTGATGGTAAAGCCCGCCAGGACGGTGCGCACGGTCTCGCCGCTGCGAAAGGTGACGACACTGCCCTGCCCTTGACCATCGATCACCGTGGCGGCCACGACCTCGGGATCGGCAGGATCAGTGCTGCGCAGGATGATATTCTTACCGCCAAAGTCGATGCGCTCGCGGTAGGTGCCCGGCGAGACGACGATGGTATCCCCGTCATTGGCGGCGTCGATAGCGGCCTGGATGGTGGCGTGGTCGGCCGGGACGCGGAGATGGGGGGCTGGGCTGGAGGTGGGCGGTGACGTGGGCGGTGGCGTGGGCGAGGGCAGCGGCGTGGCAATGGCCGTGGGTGGCAGGCGAGTGGCGGTCGGCGGCAGGCGCGTGGCAGCCGGCAGTGGGTCCGCGGTGCCGGTGGGTTCCGGGCTACCGCCACAGGCAGGGACTAGCAGGGCCATGATAGTCAGTGCGAGCAGCAAGCGGCTGGTCCTCATTGTCCTCTCCCCCTGGGTTGGCCTGCAGGCGCACAACCAACGCATTCACCTGCGCCTGCGCCCCTACCTGCGGCCCTTTTAACCCTTGTATTCCTTGATCCGTAACTCAACGGTGGAACACGCGATTCACCGATGACAGCAACCGCCACACCATCAGTCCCCTCCGAGCGCCTCCCATCCGTAGGGGCGCAGCAGTGCTGCGCCCCTACCTGCGACGCTTATGACCCTTGCATTCCATGATCTATAACTCAACGGTAGAACAAGCGGTTCACCTGGGATAGGGACTCCCAAATCATCAGCCCCCACCGAGTCTGCTTTGCCAGGCCCATGGAACCGTGGTATACTCCTGACACCCAGTCTCCTTGTCACCATGGCCAGCCAACCCGTTGGGGCGCAGCCAACGCATTCCCATGCGCCTGCGCCCCAGTAGGAGCAAAAACACAGATGCCATACGATCCCAAGAAACACCATCGCCGTTCGATCCGGCTGCCGGGCTACGACTACACATCAGTCGGCGCCTATTTCGTGACCATCTGTGTGCATGGCGGCAGATGCCTGCTGGGCGATGTGATAGATGATGACATGCAACTGAACGCTTGGGGACAGATTGCATCGGACTGCTGGCAAGAAATCCCAGAGCACTTTGACCAGGTCGACCCAGACGAATTCGTCGTCATGCCCAACCACGTCCATGGCATCATCGCCATCACCGACCTGGTAGGGGCGCAGCAGTGCTGCGCCCCTACGGAGCCGCCTCCACAGACACATACGAATGTCATGGCTGGTTCGCTGGGAGCTATCATCAGATCCTACAAATCAGCCGTCACCAAACAGATCAACCTACTGCGCGACACCCCCGGCGCGCAGTTTTGGCAGCGCAACTACTGGGAACATGTCATTCGCGACGAACAGTCGCTGAACCGCATCCGCGAGTACATTCAAAACAACCCCGCTAACTGGGTAGAAGACCAATTGCACCCTGACGCCCCGCCCAACCCATTCAACCAATGGATCCGGTAGGGGCGCAGCAGTGCTGCGCCCCTACCGGATGGGTACCACTAGCTCTTTCGTGAAATCGGTCAGGTTGTGGACGGCACCCTGGGGATCGATCCACACCACGTCCTCGATGCGCAGGCCGTATCCGCGGTCGGGGTAGTAGAGACCCGGCTCGCAGGTAAATACGTGTCCCGGTTGGAGGATCTGGTCGTAGGACGGGATGTCCTGGAAATAGGGTTCTTCGTGGATGGCCAACCCGATGCCGTGACCCAGGCTATGCACGTAACCATCCTCGGTCTGGGGATCGCTGCCAATGGTGGGATGGCCCCGGCCCTCCAGGAACTCACAGGTCAGGCGCTGGTAGTGGCGCGTCTCGGTCCCGACCTCGTAGGCAGCCAGGATCATCTGCTGGCAATCGTACAGATCCCGGTACGCCTTTTCGACCTCGGGCGCCGCGTAGCCCAGGCAGAAAGTACGGGTCATGTCGAAAAAGTAGCCGCCCCCCGCCTCGCGGGGAAAGATGTCAAAGACGATTGTTTGTCCCAGCTTCACCAGGTCCATGGGGTTGCCGGTATTGTGGGGAATGCCGGCATCGCGCCCGATGGAAAAGGTAAACCCCTCCGGGCTATCCAACTGGTGCTCGGCCACAAAGTGGCCGATCTGCTGGTGCACCCGGCCGATGGTCAGCGGCTGGCCGCTGGCCTCGACCAGGACCTCCTCCACGACCTGGTGTGATTGCAGAAATTCAAGCGTCTGGCCCACGACGGCAGCCGTGCGCTGCCCGACCTGGCGGATCCGCTCCGCCTCGGCAGCGTCCTTGGTGGCCCGGGCCAAGTCGATGGGCGTCTGGTCGTGGTCGCCGTGGACCTCGACGTCCTCCAGTTGCTCATCCAGCCTGTTCAGGACCAGCCAGGCGCTGCCCCGGTCGGCGGTACCGTAAAAGCCGACCTGCCCGCGAACGCCGAGGTCGGCAAAGATGCGGCGGTACAGCTCGACCTCCGCCGACAAGCGGTCGGGCGATTCCCTGGCCAGTTCCCCGTAGCCATAGTGATTGGTGGTGACCACCCTGAGCCCGCTGGCGGCGGCCTCCTCCCGCTCGATGGGATAGCACACAAAGACGGGCTCCTGGCCGCGTACTTGGATCACAAAGCCACCCCCCACCTTGGCGCCGTTGACCATATAGTACAGTGCCGGGTTGCCGAGCATCTTGCCCGCCACGACCAGGGTGTCCAGCCCCCGCTCCTGCATCAGGTGATCCAGATCTTGCTTCATCGACATGCCTCCTGGCTGAATCCAAACCACTACGTTATGACAATTTACGTGCTTTCGATACGATCATAGGCGCGGAGCGAGGTCAAGGTCTCCAGCGTCAGGTGGCCCCGCCACTCGAGCCGGGCCTGCTCCCATGCCTCGGGATAGGCGCCGCCCCAGTTCCAGACTGGGTCCCACGAGCCCTCGGCGCTCTGGTGCTCGATCTGATAGTCGAGGTGGGTCTGCAGGTCATCCCAGATCAGGTCGGCGACGGCCGACTGGGGCGAGGGTGCGATCTTGAGGGGGGCGATGCAATAGCCGCTCCACTGCTCCGGATCGCGGCTGACCACGGCGGGCACGACGCTGCGGATGCGGGCTAGCAGACGGTCCCGGTGGGCTTCCGACAGCGCCTCGGTCTGGGCCAGGCTGAGGGCATAGACCAGGTCGTCGCCGCCCCCCGACCCCAAGGGCTCGATAGTTTCGATGCCGTTCACCGTGCTCTCAGTGATGTCACGCAAAAAACGGGCCGGCACGATGGACGCATAGTCGTGCAACAGGCCCACCAGCTCGGCGCGGGGAATGATGACAAAGTCGTCAAAGGTGCGGGCCAGGCTGCCGGCCTCGTCGTGCCACCAGGGGGCGTGGGGATGGTCGTTGGCCTCCGGGGGGATGACGCGCCAGACCTCGGTGAGGGGATAGTAATCGTTCAACAGCCAGTGTATGGTGTGGCCGACCATTGGGTGATCGGCGTCGCAGCCCAGCTCCTTGAGGATACGCAGCCCGATGCCGGTGGCCAGGGCGCTAGATCCAGGCGCGCGCAGGTCGGGCTCGAGGCCATGGCCAAAGCCGCCGTTCCGGTTCTGAAAGCGGGCCAGCTCGGCCAGGACGCCATCGGCCGGGGCGCCCTCAAAACGGTGCTCAAAAAGGGCGCGCTCCAGGGGCCGGGCCTGGGTCTTGAGAAAACGGCGGGCACGGTTAAAGGCTTGGGTTGAGAGCTGTGCCATGGGATGCTCCTATGCAAGGTCCTGGCAAGTCGCGGATGACCTGTCAGGTCTTCTGCGACCTGACAGGTCTGACAATGCGAGGGCGGCGGCAAGGTCCTCAGCGATCATGCGCCGCTTGCTCTTTTCGATGAAAAAGCTGGGGCCGGCCTGGAGATAGGATGGGTACGCCCGCCCGCCCCGGAACCGGTACTCCTGTCCCCGGATCTTGTAGGTGGAGCCAGCCGGGATCACGCGTGGCTCGCCAGCGCGGCCGGCGATATAGTTGAGGGCCTTGATGGCCACGTCGCCCATGAGCATGTAGACCTGGACATTGGGAAACTGGGCCAGTTCCTGCTCCAGGATAAGCGAACAGGTCTTGATGGTCGCGGCCTTGATGCCATAGCCAGTCTTGCTGCACTTTACGGCGGTGGTGAGATAGACGCCCAGGTCCAGGATCTCCTGGATGGAGGACACATCGGCACCGGCATCCTGAAAGGCCAGGACGGTAGTCTGCTCAAACAGGGGCTCGCCTGCGGCATAATAATAGTCGGCGGGGTCCTGCGGCGCGGCTTCAGAGATCATCACCACAGAGACGGCCTCGGGATCCAGGTCCAGGCCCGGCAGAATATACCCCCCATGCTTGACGTCGAGGCAAGGAAAGTCGTGGCAGGCTATGTCTCGGTTGATCCGCATCTGGTCCCCCCCTTCCAGTCGATCTACCGCCAAAAATACCCAGACAAGTCTGGGACTCCGGAATCCCCAACTTGTGGGGGCGTTTTCGTGTGTGGCGGTGTGCAACGGACATATTCACTACCCCTAAAAACTCCCGGGAGCCTGTGCCGATTATACCATCGACATTCCGGCCGGGCAAGACCTATGCCTGAGAGGTAGGAACGCCTCTGCACCAGCAGAGCTGAGCCTTCCCCTCCCAACCGCCTATCCGCCCTATATTTCGACGGTGCCTCTTCCTCCAGCCATTTTTCAGAGGAACATCACACAGAGGTCACTCGATAATTGTTTCCCCAAAACCAGGAGGGGGCACACGCGGACAGTGTTATAGTGTAATAGTGTCACAGTAGCATGGTCCAACAATGAATCGCTAGCCACAGCAAGTCAATGGAGTGAGGCATCCTCAGATGGCGATCCGCCGCTCAAAGAGGACCAGCCCCCTCCGGTCCCGGCCGATCTCCACAAAGCCCAGCTTGGCATAGAAGCGCCGCGCTCGCTGGTTCCAGGCGGGTGTGTCCAGGGTCCAGCGCTTGGTCAGCGGATAGGAATCCCAGAGGAACTGGACAGCCTGCGTACCGATCCCCTGGCCCTGGAAGTCGGGATCGATGAACAGCCGCGCCAGTTCGTACTCGCGGGGTGCCTTACGCAGGACGATCAGCCCGCCAGCGATGCGGTCCTCCTCGAGCACCTTGTAATAGTCACTCTGGCGCATCATCCAGGCCTGCCACTCGGCCGACTTGTACCCTTGAGGGCCGCCGGGTTCCGGTGCTCCATGGTCGACGTTGCAGTCGAACGCGCGCTCCGAGACCTGGGCCAACTCGGCCGCATCGGCCGCTCTGGCCTTTACAATACGGATCATCTACCTCCAACCTCCTCAACCGGTCGCTGCTCGTGCTGGACAACAGTCCAGCACACCCAGTCGCAATGCGTGGAATGTGGTCCCCTCGCAAGATGACTTTGCAGCAACTCTGCACCAGCAGAGCGCGCTTGCCGGGGCTCTGTGCTGGGCATCCTGTCACAGCGCGGCCAGCAGCTCCGCGCAGGCAATGGCGTATTCCCAGCAAGGGACATTGTCCTCGATGCACCACCAGGCTGACAGCACGGCCTGGGCCAGCCCCCAGCCCACGATCCGCTCCCGGTCAAAGCCAAGCTCGGCTGACAGTTGGTCGACCCGGCGGGCCAGGATCCGGTCCGGCTGGGGCATGGACAAGAGTTTTGGCCACGGGTTGCGCAACAGGGCGCCGACCTCATAGGCCGGCTCGCCAACAAGCCCCTTGGGGTCGATGGCTAGCCAGACCCGCCCACCGGCGTCCCTCGATGGCGGATGGTCGACCGCCAGAATGTTCTCATGGTGCAGGTCGCCGTGCAGGAGGACCGGTTCGTTCATAGAGTCAAGCAACTCGCAAAAGAGACATTCGGCCCGGCTGACGAGGGCCTCAGGCAGGGGGCCGCTGGCTCCGCCAAAGCGCTTACGCAACCGGCCCAGGCCGGCCGCCCAGTTGGCCACCGAGGGGAAGGAATGCTCCGGCTCCAGCGGGCGCCACAATCGGCGCATCACGCCCGCAGCGATGGACGTCGCCTGCGGGTCGTCTTTGAGGGCCGAGAGCGGCGTGCCCGGCTGGAGACGATCCAGCAGCAGGGCTCCCTGCTCGCGGTCAGCGGCCAATAGCTGGACACAACCCCGGCCCTCGAAGCGGGCCAGGGCCTCAATCTCCGTCAGAAGCTCGCGGTGGGGCACGCCCAGCTTGAGCACGAGTGGGCGGCCATCCTCAGCGTGAATTGCGGGCGCAAGATAGTTATACGACAGGTTCTCAAAGGGTGGCAGGACCTTGATCGACCAGCGCCGCTCAAAGGCGGCGATGAGGGCCGGCAGGTCATCGAGCCACTCGACGCCTCGATCGCCATGAAGGCCTTGCATGGTACGAACAAAATGCTCTGGCAGCGCCTGTATGGCAAGCTGTCGACCGCTCACGAGTCCCCTGGCAGAAAACGTTCCGCGCCGAAGCGCCGGATGTCCACCGAGACGGGGGCCCCCAGCACGATCCACTCGGCCAGGGCCATACCGGCCGCCGGGGAGTTCATGATGCCCTGCCCGCCCCAGCCACAGTCGTTAAAAAAGCCGCCCAGGTGGGGAATGGGCCCCAGGATCGGCTCCTCGTCAGAGGTCAGGGGTCGCAGGCCCGCCCAGCCACTCTGGATCCCGGCCTCGGCCAGCGCGGGAGCGCGGTGCATCGAGTGCTCGCCGATGACGTCGAGAAAGGCCCAATCCACCTTGGCGTCCTCTTCGTCGCTCTCCACGGCGCCCATGCCGATGAGCATGCCCGGACCCTCGCGGCGCATATACCAGGCCACCTCCCACTCGTAGGTAAAGGGGATCAGGCGATCGTAGAGCGGCACCGGCTCGGTGAAAAAGATGTGACGCTTGAGATTGGTAATGGGCAGGTCCAGTCCGGCCCAGGCGGCCACCTTCCGGGCGCCAAAGCCGGCCGCGTTGACCACGCAACGGGCAGCGATGGTCCCGTCCGTCGTGCGAACGCCAATAACCCGGTGGCCATCGATTTCCAGGCCGGTGGCCCTTACCCCCTCGACAAACTTGACGCCCTGGCGGCGGGCCTGCGCCGCATAGGCCATCATGATCGAGTGGGGATCGAGGTTCCCGTCATCGGGGTTGTACAACCCCAACTCAATGTCTTCCAGGTTCAGGCCGGGCGTCAGCCGGGCGATCTCCTCCCGGTCCACCAGGTAGCTACTGACACCCAGTCGCTGCAGGACGGCCCAACGCTGGCGTAGCTCGGGCACTCCCTGGGCGCCGGCCAGCGCGAGACAGCCAATGGGCTCGAATTCGGGGCTGGCACCCAACTCCGTCTCAAAGCGCTTCAGGGCAGCAAAGGACCACCGGGTGAGCGGCAGGCAACCTTCTGGCTGCAAGGAATGGCCAATGATGGCCGCCGACCGCCCAGACGAACCGCTGCCCAGCGTGTTCATCTCGATCAGGCAAACGTCGGTGCAGCCCAACGTGGTCAGGTGGTAGGCCAGGCTGAGGCCCTGGATGCCCCCACCGATGATGACGACCTCGGCCGAATCTTTCATCGCTGGCTCCCTCACTGGAGATCTTGTGCCATTATAGCACAATCGCCGCCCGGTGACCACCTGTCCAAAGGTTCGCGGTCTTGACTACACTGGATCAGTCTGCCCACGATGATAGCAACTGAAATCGACTGAGAGCTTGGCGCAGACAGAAAACGCCCCGCTTCGAACAAGGACCGGTCCAGTGTGGGTGCTGCCATTGCTTATGTCAACAGATGCTTGACTTTTGCTATCGACGTGTTATAATGAGATCACTCTGAGTCGTCGCAGCACCGTGGCTACCATAGATTCGCAGAGACCAAATACCTGTCGCAGTGAGAGAGGGAGCGGGTAGGGATCTGCTGGCCTGGAAGACGGGGGTGTACACGGCCACGGAGCCGGTGAGCACCGTGCTCCAGATCGACGTGCTGGCGGCGGACGGCACGCTGCTGCTGGCAGACGTGGGCAACGGCGAGGACTTGGCGGGGATCGATCCGGCAGAGTACCCCAGCCTCAAGCGGCGGGCCAGGCTGAGCATAAAGGCGGATCACGTCACCCCCAACCTGGAGGCGTGGGGGATACGGTGGCGGCCGTTGGAACGGGTATACGTGCCCCTGGTGGGCCGCTGAGCACGCCAAGGGTTGCTCGTGGGGGCAATTGATGGCACA
>JASFHU010000126.1:0-9030 GCA_050123055.1 Anaerolineae bacterium | reverse complement strand
GAGCTTGCCATCGTGCCTCAGGCCGTGCACGCCGATCTCAAAACCTCGCCCGCGCAGGTCCTCTATCAACACTAGATCAAGGGGATAACGCTCGGGCACAAAGTTAAAGGAGGAGCGGAAGCCGGAACTCTCCTCCAGGTCGGCCACCGCTGGCACGTAGGCCTGGCCCTCTTTGGTCTCGACGTCGTGGGTGAGGACAAGTGCAAAGCAGTTCCCTTCCGGCCAGAAGCGCCTGCAGGTCAAACGCTGCTGGCCCGAGGCGAGCAGCACCTGTCGCATCACTTCCCACTGGAAGCGCGCATAGCGGTCCTCGATGGGCCAGCCGAGGGGAAATCCAGTCTGCGCGGAGGGGCTATGGAGTCGCCGAAGGGCGTAACAGAGACATCGCGGCAGCAGCGGCTTGAGCTTGTAGTAGCACCGTCTTGCGAGGCTCAGTCGCCAGTGCTCGGGACCAAACTGTCCCTCCCCCAACACGAGAGCCAACAGGGCATCAGCACTGTCCGGCTGGGTGGGCAAACCCAAAAAGGGCATAGCTCTCTGAACAGCTACCTGCCACATATCCTCCGCTATCTCGGGCTGAGAGAACCAAGCGCGCGCCGGCGTGTTGGAACTCCACAAGTTGCCCATCACCCGAAATACCTGTATAGCAGTTCGCCCGTTACCCGACATACCCAGGGGGGTGATCTCTGGAGGATGGATTCTGCCCTTTTTGCCCATTCTCCGGAAGCCGGCTCTTGGGCGCTTTCAGAGATCGTGCAATAGTGGAGAGGAGTCTCTTCCGCTCCCCAACGTCGCTTGAAATACCTCAATCCTTCGTCTTCCTTGTTTGTTCGGCCCATATCCATCCACTCGTAGCCATTCTCACAACCCCACTGGATAGCCGTCCACAAGAGAAGATCCATCGCCAGCAGTTTTCGTGCTTTCGCGACAGACGCGGAGTACTTGTAAACGAGAGTCTTGTTCCAGTTCAAAAAGACTGCCCCAGCGATACACTCCTGGTCTTTGTAGGCCAAAAGGACAAAGCCGAGGCCTTGGTGGGTTATGTGTTGAACCAACAGGTCGAAGAATCTCCAGGGCTGGACGGGAACGCCCTTTCTGCGGCGAGTCAGCGTATGCATATGATAGAACTGCCGGACAAAGTCGGTGTCAGTTCCCCTTTCGATTCGAACCCCTCTCTGCTCAGCAACCTTAATCTGCCGAAAATGCTTGGGTTTGATGCGATTCGAGACTTCCGATTCTTCGGGCGCAAGCCTGATGCGATGCAGTACATAATGGGCACATCTATGCATGCCCGGAAGGAGAGGGTAATCCGAACGCAAGTCGATTCTTGAAATCTTGTCTTCGTTTGCTTGGGCCACCAAACGATCTGTGAGGTATTGAAGAGTGGAACGACTGGAGAACAAAGGAGAGCAGTGGTCGGTGAATGGCAACGAAACCAATCGTTGCTTATTGAACAGCGACCGAATCCTAATGAGGGGAATCGCGGCCACAATATCCCCTTGTGAATTGAATGCTGCGAATACAAGAGGCTCGTAAGCATAGCTCTCTGCAAGAAGACATGACCAGGCTGGATGGTGGAAGACGTTGGCCAGTTGATTCGTAGAAAGATAGGCCGTCCAACGCTCATCATCCGGGCTTATGAACTGCGAGTCGACCTTAGACTGGAGCTCATTGGTTCTCATGGATTCCCCCCCAAATCTGGTGCGCCATCACCGGTCGAGAGGGTGCTCACTTGCGGCTTGTCGTGTCGCCGCCAAATGGCAACCTCCAGGGAGCATCACTGCGCTGCATGCTAAAGCAGCGCAGTGCTGAAATATCGCTCCGCCCGGTCAGGCAGCACCGTCACCACTCGGTTGCGTCCATTATCGACGTTGAGTGCCGCAAAGACGTTGGCCCCGGACGAGGTTCCCACCAGCAATCCTTCCTCCCGAGACAGTCTGCGAGTGGTGTCAATGGCCTCCTCGTCCGACACGGTGAACACCATATCCACGAGGTTCACATCCAGCACGTCTGGGATAAAACCGTCGCCGATGCCCTGGATCTGATGAAGCCCGGGCTCCCTTCCTAGCAGCGAGGCGCTGTTGGCCGGTTCGACAGCAACGATTTTAGCGGAAGGCCGTTTCTCCTTCAGGAACTTGGCGGTCCCCTGCAACGTTCCTCCGCTCCCAACACCGGCTACAAAAAAGTCTATCTCGCCCTTCAGGTCGTGCCAGATTTCTGGAGCCGTTTGTTGGTAGTGGACCTCGGGATTGTGGGGATTCACAAACTGGTCGGCCACAAAGTACTTTTCCGGTGCTGACCTGGTGAGTTCCTGCATCTTGTTCAAGCAGCCTGTCAGGCTCTCTTCGGCTGGGGCAAAGATGATTTCGCCTCCGAAGGCCCGGATGATCTTTTTCCTTTCTTCGCTTACATTCTCAGGCATGACACAGACCACCGGGTACCCCTTTTGCACTCCCACCAAGGTGAGGCCGATGCCAGTGTTCCCGGACGTCGCCTCGATGATCGTCATTCCTGGCCTGAGCCGGCCCTCCTTCAGCGCCGATTCAATGATATGACTAGCCACCCGATCTTTGATGCTGCCGCCCGGATTCAGAAACTCGGCCTTGACAAACACGTTGCCGGATGACAGCTTTGTCAGGCAGATCAGCGGTGTCTTCCCAATCGATTCTAGAATCGTGTCTGCATACATAAGAATGTCACCTTGCGATTCGATCCTATTTCACAAGGATTGCGAAGGCCGTATCAGGGCACATGGCGACCTGATGCAGCGGCAGGTTGCCCATCGGGATCTGGAAGCCAAGGCAGTTCCCTGAAAAACGACACGCACGACTCTTCTGTGTTGCCTATGCTCTCGCGGTGGGTTGGGGGAGCCAGGGAGCCCTGGTTCCCCCGATTCCGCCCGCGATGCTACTGGATGGTGTATGCGAAATAGATGGCCCAGTTCTTGCCGGGGAACTCCAGAGGCGTGCCGTAGTAGTCCCCCCCCCAGACCGTCTCATCCTCCGCGCAGGGCACCGGGACCCAGATAAGGATGGGCTGGTAGTTCCACCAGTCACCCTCCCTGATCAAGAGGGTGCCCATCACGTGGCCGCAGCCTGGCACAAAGCCTTCGCCGTTGGCGTAGGCGGCATCGACGATCTCTTGGGCGCGGCACTCAGACCAGTCGCCAAGACTTTCAAGTGCGCCGGAGGTCGGATTGTCCTCGAGCAGGTGCCAGATCACCCACTGCACGTCGCCGTAGGTGTAGTTGCCATCACAGCCCGAGGGCTGGCCGACGAAACCCTGGTTGATTATCCAGTTGACGAGATCCAGGTTCTCCGGGTATTCGATCCGGGTCTGTGGTAGGGGCCCGTAGCTTGAGTAGACGTTGGCCGTAGCGCTGTCCGGGTACGCGGAGTCAGTATCAAGACAGTAGCCGTCGTAGGTTCCGTCCAGCATCGTGCCGCCACTGACCGTGGCGTCAAAGTAGCTCGGAGCGCCGAAATCCGTACCGGGCCACGTGACGGCCATGGTCACCTGCTCTGGCAGTATGGCTCCGAGTCCGTTCGCACCGCCCGTCTGAACAACCCCGTGCGCCGCGATCAAGACTTCGGTCTCTGCGTCCCAACTGAGGGGGATGGAGTAGGTCACGCCTGCGACGCAGTCATGCTCGCCCCCATACGTGAACCGGCCTGGGCGTGGATTGCCCTTTGCCTGGGGTATATCCGCAAGCGCGGTCGCGACCTCCACGTGTGTCTCGGTGATGCACCAATCCCCGTCGGTGACCACGTACTCAATGTACAGATACTCACCGTCATTCCAGACGAGTACATCGCCCACGTCCATGGCCGACTTGATGTTGCCACCGCCAGCGATCAGGTCTGTGATGAACGGGTCATCTGCCGTGTGGGCAAAAGCCACGACCGGTACCAGAGCCCACATCAGGCTTACGATAGTCAAGACTTGCATCAACTTTTTCATTCGGATTCCTCCCTACAGTTCTCTATCACTGTCGAACTACGCATTCCATGTCCAGTTGCCTCTCCCTGTGGCTCGCGGCTTGCCTGCCCTCATCTATCCAGGCTCGCCGTGCAGGTCAACAAGCGGCACCTCCAGATCAGAGACAACCACGAGGGTTTTGGTTTTGCCCAAATGCGAATGGGAGCTGGTTGGTACTGCACAAGCCAGTCGAGGGCAACCAGCCAGAATGATCCATAGACCTCACCTCCTTTCAGCCGCGCTTGCCCACCGGCCCCGGTCGTCACCTGGCCGCAAGGCGAGGATCAGTCGGCCTGAGCATCCCCCTCCTGGAAGACCTGGCGTTGGATCTTGGGTCTTCCGCAGGTCATTCGCTCTTTGCCAACCACTCTTCGCGCCAGAAGAAGAAACAGGAGCGGTCACAGCCCTTGGCATATTCGGTGCCCTGGCAGACAGCTCCCTCCAAGAGCACGATGCCGCTGGTTCTCCTGACGAGATACGTCCGCTCGTCGAGGAACTGCTCCACAGGTTTCAACACACGCTGTTCCGTGCCACAATACTTCCACATCTCTGACATGAAAAGGCAACCTTTCGCCTCGTTTCTGTCGTCGAGCGTAGCCTTAATCTCTTCTCGAGTGCGCACTCGCACTAGGTCTCCAGATTGCATGCAAGCCTCCTTGGCGATAGCATCAGGTTTGCTCCGAAGGGAAGGACAAACCAAAGCTCGCAAGAATTAGCCGATCAGCGTCCCTCCGGCAGCGCTCGGTCACGAAAACAGCCTGACGTCCCAGGATTCGACTCTAGCTCCTCCTGCTCTCGATAGGACCGAAGCAGCACGGGCAAGTAAACCCGCTCTTTATTGTCGATCGGGACGGCAAGATAGGCAGCGGTGACGAGCGTGGCCTTGATCTGCTCCTCCCAATAGTCGAGATTCATGTGCGCCATCGTGTCTCCTGGAGCATGGTAGTATGGATTCCTATCACCACCCCAAAAGTCCTCAATCTGCAGGACGGTCGGCAATCCCTTCTCACGGAAGGGCCCCTCGTCCCCTCAGGGACAGCCAGCGACAACCCGTTGGTCCAGGTTCAGTTGATAGGCATCGATGGTTGCACTCATCACCTGCGCTAGGCCCAGAGTCGGTAGGTGGTCGCCATGCGCCAGGTTCACCAGGCCGTCGCCGTTGCCGTCGTACCCCGTCATGTCCCGGTTGATGACGTACTTGATGGCAGCCAGTTCGTCGGGGGAGAGGGAATCGAGGTACACGCGAACCCCACGCGCGCCCTGCTCCTCGCCTGTGGAGAAGAAGAGCACGATCGTACGTCCAAAGTTCCGAGCGCCGAACACCCTGGCCAGCTCCAGCCCATTCACCACGCTGCTGGCATTGTCGTCGGCAGCCGGGTATGACTCCTCAGACGGCTTCACGCCATCCACATGCGCGACCAGGTAGACCTCCTCGGTCGGGGTAAGCACTCCCGCTTTCCTGGCAATCAGGTTACGATCGGCATATTCCCACAGGGACCATTCCGAGAACTCGACTGTGTAGCCGAGGGGTTCCAGATTCTGATAGAGGTAGTCCATCGCCCAGCCCAGCTCGTCGCTGCCGGTCAGCCGATGGGTGATGGTATAGCAGCCCGTAGTGATGCACAACGGCTCTTCGCCGGTCAGCCGGCGGAGGTCGGCCTCGGCTCTCTCCCGGTCGACCTCTGCCAGCATCTCCCAGATTGGTTCGGTAGGGGTGATTGGCGTCGACAAGTTCAGATCCTCAGGTGAGGCAGGCAGCGTCTCTCCATTTTGCAGATACCCTTCCACAAAGTATCGGGAGCGAAGGAGATAACCCTTCGCGATCCGTGCCAGGCTAGTGGTCGGCACCGTGCCGACCAACAGCACAAAGCCAAAGAAAGCAGCAAGGATCGTCAAGAACAGGGCAAGGGACTTCCGTTTCATGTCATCTGCTCCAGTAGAACTCGTATTTCCAATCCATCGATCTTTGCCAACCATCCCAACATCACTCACGTTCTGTCTCAGACCATAAACAGGCGCATCCGCATTCCAACCGACAAGGTCCGTGCTGCCCCGGCTCTGTTACGAGATGGTGTTGGGAATGCGGACCGGCTCCCCGAGATCATCCAAAACGCCGTCGGTAAAGCTCAAAGTTGCGCTGGACGGCTTGGCCGCGCCCCTCCAGGCCAAAGACCTGGTGGTAGGGCCAGCGCCACAAGTGACTCGGTACAAAGTAGTAGGATTCAGGCAATAGAGTCACCGTACCCCCATAGCCCAACTTGAAGTGATCGGGTGTTCGGCGCAGCTCCTCGGGCAAGGGCTGCCCAGACAACTTTAGTTCAGCTCCTTCCCGATCTATCCCTTCCATATCAAAGCAGTGGTATCCGTGGCTTTTTGCCCATTGGATGGCAGCCCAGAAAAGGGCATCGTTTGGCCTGCGTTTGCCATGTTCACCCGACCAGCCCAGTATCTTGGGACACACCGTACTGCCGAATCCGACGAGTAACAGGGCAGACACCGGAGTACCTTGATACTCGGCTATGATCAAGCTGATAACGCCTTGCTGTGAAAACACCCGCCACATCCGGGCAAAGTACTCTTCTGGATACGGTGTGAATCCCTGCTTCTCGCTAGTAGTCAGATAGAGATCGTAAAAGGTCGGCAGATCAGCCTCCGTTCCTTCTCTTGTCGTAATTCCCTCGCGCTCGCTGCGATTGATCTTCTGGCGGGTCTGCCTCTTCATCTGTCTCAGGATCTCCTGCGTATCCTGAGTCAGATCGTGCAATATGGTAGCGGTTGGGGCAAGCTCTAGCCAACTTGGTCGAAAGCCACGATCCGCCAAACAAGCCTCGAATTCTGGATCCTTGTTGGCAGGCTGTAGCGTAAAGACCAGAAAGTGATCGGTCTGAGCCACCTTCTTTAGTTCATCGAGGATCATCGGTACCAAAGATGGATCCCATGTCGGGTAGAGCGGTCCTTTGGGCATGTAAGCGATTGAGAAAAACGGCATCAACTGCCGTATTAGGAACTGCCCCCCAGCCACAATACGTCCATTTTCAGCCACAGTCACCCGCATCGTGCGATAACCCAAAGTGCTTTTCACCTGACCCCATAGACTCGTTTGAACATGATGGCCATGAGGCAGACTTGACACGAACGAATCCCACTCGGGATCTAGAGGTTCGTCAGACAGCCTCACCTGATAGTCGCCATTGGAAATTGCAGAATTCCGTGTCTGGACCTGATGTTCCATACATACCCTCCTCTGCTTACTGTCTCTGCGCGAGGCCGCATTGTTGGCTACCCGGGTCACCAGGCTGGAGGCAAGCAAGCTCAATCACTCGACCGCTTCCAGCCATTCTTCTCGCCAGAAGTAGTAACAACTGCGATCGCACCTTCCGTAGTCGATTGTTCCCTGACAGGTAAGTCCTTCCAGAAAGACAATGCCTCGAGTCTTCTTGAAGCGGTAATCACGCTCGTCGAGGAACCACTTTACAGGTTTCAGGACCCGCTGGTTGGTGCCACAGTATGGCCACATTTCCTCCATAAAGCCGCAACCTCTTAGGTAGTTCCAGTTGTCCAGCGTGGCTTGGATCTCTTCTTTCGATCTCACCCGCACCGACTGTCCGGCCACCAGACCCTGATCTGCAGCAGTCCCCCCTGTTGCTGGGGATGCGTAGGCTACCCCGCCGCTGCCAGGAAGCTGATTGCGGAGATACCTCAGGCGACGCTTGAGAACCCGCTTGAGCTTGAACCGGAGTTGCCATGCGACTTCCATCCTACCCAGGGGCTCCGGTATCCGATCCAGGCAGTGAATCTGGCACTCAGGTGAAGAGACGTTGGGTTCCACGATTACTCCTCCATTTCAGCGATCTTCCGATTGCTTCCCAGAGTAAGAAACGCACGAGCCCTTCCGATTCAATATCTGGAAGTAGAACTCTTCCAATCTCTGGATCAGCACTTCCCATCTGAGTTCGGTTTCAGCGACCCGCCTCGCGTTTTTTCCCATCTGGGATGCCAATGACGGATTCTCGAGAACAGTTGTGATTTTTTGGGCAAAGTCTTGTGGATCCCAGTCAGCAAAGAGCCCAACTTGATACTCATCGAATAATTCCTTAACGTCGCCATATGGATTCGAGATGGTAGGCCTGCCTATGCACATATAGTCGCCGATTTTGTTCGGCCATCGGCCTCTGTTGTAGATCGTATCTGGGAAGGGCATGACAAACAGATCAGCGCATCCGAGGTACCAGGGTAACTCTTCAAAGGGCAAGAAGCCTGCTAGATGCAGATGGTCCTCAACCTCATGCTCCCGGGCCAGATCGAGGACTGCTTTCTTGACCTGGCCTGTCATCAAGAGCTTGACGCTTGGGTATTCTCGGGCGACAATGGCCAATGCGGCCATGACGATCTCCAGGTCAAAGTGGCTGTCTGAGCTTGAATAGCCGATAATCGGATCGCCCAGGGGCAATCCGACCTTCTGGCGACATTCTTCCTGGCTTCGGGGTAGGAACAGATCGGGCAATGTGCCGCCTGGAAGATGACAGATACGGTCAGGCCGGACACCCAGGCCGATGGCACGCTGAGCCAGTGCTGATGCAATGACAGTCAACCCCGCAGCGCGAGCGCGGAAAGCTTCTTCGTAGTAGGTTTCTATGCCCCCAAAGAGAGGAGCATACCACTTGGGTCGATTGACGGTGATCAGACCACCCCTGCCAACCCAGTCAATCCAATCGGTGAGAAAGACTTTGTGGTGGCGATTGCAGTAGTACAAGGCCGGGTAAATGGTTGTAGGCCGGGTTTCGAAACAATGGACCAGATCATAGGGCCTCGTGTCCTTGCGCAGGTAAGCAGTTCGCCACGCCAAGTCCCAGGGATCCCAGCCCGACCGCAGTCTGCCCCACAACAGATCTGGAGCTTCGATGACCCTGATCCCATCCCATTCACTCTCTACGATACCATATCGCCGAGTATTAGCTGTAATCAGTAACGTGATCTTGTGCCCACGCATGACCAAGTGCTTGGCGATCACTTGTGCCCTGGTGGTATTCCTATACTTCCGGTGATGGCCAA
>JASFHU010000125.1:0-9164 GCA_050123055.1 Anaerolineae bacterium | reverse complement strand
TCGCAGTTTTGCTCCAGAGCGTTGGGCGTGCTGCACAGGGCCCGTGCCCACTCGGGAGTTGCCCGGATCTGGTCCAGCCAGGGTTGGAAAAAGGCAACGGTCAGGACAAAGCCCGGTGGCACACGCAACCCGTGTTGGGTCATATAGATCAGCGACCAGGCCTTGCCGCCTACTTGCACCAATTCAGGTGTCTCGTCTGAGGTGAATGGAACTACCAATGTCATCTGTTTGCCTCCTGGGCATTCGCATCCTGTGCCTCCGGCTCGATGCGAACCACCGAGATCAGGGTCAGGTTCAGGTCCCAGATCTTGGACAGGATCCCACGTAGGGCGGCCTGGTCGTCCACGTGGCCGGTCAGGGTACTGACTCCATTGTCGTAGGTGACGGTCAGGCCGCTGAACCAGCCTGACCAGCTTCTGTCGAGCTCTCCTTCGACTTTGAGCAGATAGTTGTGTTGGCCACGTTGTCGATCTGGGCTCATGCCTCACATCCTATGGTCTGTATGATTAACCAGCGAGGCCAGAATCTGCACTCGCTACGTTGTGGAGCCAGTATAGTGCCTAGCCGGGTGAGTTGTCATCCCCCAACTGGGGGAATAAAGGGGGGATTCGTTCTGTTTGAACTAGAGCAAGCCAAGTTCTTCCGCCCGGTGGACTGCATCCCACCGCTTGTGGACGTTTAGCTTGCCATAAATGTTCTTCAAATGGGAACGGACCGTGCTGGTGGCGATGTAGAGCCGTTGGGCGATCTCGGGATTGGAGAGGCCCGTGGCCAAGAGTCGAAGGACCTCCATCTCCCGTTCGCTCAGAGGCTCGACCAATGGTTGTGCGAGTGGCGGCTGCCGATGGGGAGCTGCGGATGAGGCCATCGGGGCACCGTAGGGCGGCTGGTCAAAAGCTGCAACCAGCTTGCTGGTGTACTCGGGAGCGATACCGCGTGTGGCGGCCTGGCGCAGGAGTTGGAGCATCGGCTCCCCTTCGTCGACCAGCATGCGCACAAACCCCCCGGGCTCGGCGATGGCCAATGCGGCCTCCAGCGAGGCAAGTGCTCGATCGAGGCTGCCCTGGGCCTGAAGAGCTAGCGCCTTCAGCATCTGGACCTCGAGCATCCGTCTGCTGTGTCCCCGCCCATGTCTTGCCAACATGGCTGCATGTGCTTCCAGCAGGGGGAGCGCCTCGGAGGAGTGGTCCAAAAGGAGCAGTGTTCGCGCCAGCAAGATCGACTCGTACCTGCGCAACTGATGGCCCAAAAAGCCACCCTCCTCTTCCCCAGCGGGTAGGACGGCGTCTGTCTGTGCTCCCTCGTCCCGCTTCTCCAAAGAACCCAGGGCTATGCCCAGGCCGGGGTCTTGGGCTTTGCCCAGCGAGTATCCCCGGTCCGCCAACCAGCGCACCGCGGCGTCGACGTTGCCTTGCGCAAGCCACAGGCGCACCTGGTGCATGGCCACGAGCAGATCGTCAAACTCGGTGATATCGAACTGGATCGCGATCTGCTCAGCCTTGCGGAGTAGATCGCGCGCGCCGGCTTGATCACCCTGGGCTTGCCTGAGGCGCGCAAGGGCGAGATAGCCATCGAGGGCGCCAAACTCGCCCCATTGGCTTATCTGTTCGATGCCCTCCGAGAGATGCCGGTTTGCAGCCTCGAGGTCATTCCGTTCCCGGGCCAGCTCGCCCAGGCCTATCAGCGCCATCCCAGCTATGGGCCGTAGTTGCCCTCGCTCGTCGGTGGCAAGGGGCAGCGCCTGCTGGTACAAACTCTCTGCTTTGGAAAGGTTGGCCTGGGACATGTTCAGTTCGGCCAGGTGACAGAGGGCACTGACCGCAATCATGACATTGCCACTCTGTTGCGCCATCTTGATGGCTTGGTCAAAGATCTGGGCGCCGGCTGCAAAGTCTCCGCTCAGCATGTACGACATGCCCAAATTCCAGGCGGCAATGCTTCGCAAGAAGGATTCGTCCTCGGGCAGTTGCTCCAATGCCTCTCGCGTCAGGGTGCTGGCCCGAGAAACCCGTCCTTGCCAGGTAGCGAGGAATGCTCGCACCGGGATCGACCGGATGGCGTTGGCATCACTGTCCATGTCCACGTCTTGCAGGCGCGCTTCGATGGCCTCCAGGGGCTGACCGCTCCACAACAGCGCCCAGGCGTGGGACAGGCACAAAGAGGGGTGGGCCCGGATCAGTTCATCGGGCAACCGCTCCACCCAACCTGTGAAGGTGGGGATCTCGCTGCGCATCAAGGTATCCTCTGCAACTTGCTCGATCAGGTCGGCTGCTCGTTCATAGTCCTGGGCCGACAGAGCGTGATCGATCGCCTCGGCCAAAAGCCCGTTCTGCTCGTACCAGGCGCTGGCCCGTCTGTGCAGGATGGGTTCCTGTTCCGGCTGCAGATGGCGTAGCCGTTTGCGCAGCAGGTCTGAGAATAGGCGGTGATATCGATACCAGCGCCGCTCGCCGTCCAGAGGAATGATGAACAGGTTGGCCGCTTCGAGCTGGCCGAGTATCTGCTGGCTGGGGGATTGGAGGTCAGAGATGGGAACCTGGGCGACCGGCGGGAGGAGACGGCCCTTGTCCCGGTCGGGCACCCACCCCGTATCCTGTAGATCCAGAACTGCGTCGCACAAGGGGCCAGTCAGGCGCTCCAGTATAGAGGTGTGGAGGAGAAAGCTCTGGATCTGCTCCGGTTGGCGCTGCAGGACCTCCTCGACCAGGTAGTCGAGGACAAAGCGATTGGTGCCGGTGAAGGCTTGTACAAAGCTCGCCGGTTGCTCGATATCCTGCCCATAGGCCGCGACCGCAGCCTGCAGAGCCAGGGCGGCCATCTGCAAGCCAGTGATCCAGCCCTCGGTGCGGGATGTCAGGGCGGTGATGTCGTCGGGTGAGAGGCCCAAGCCCATCACTTGATTGAGAAAGGTCGTCGCTTCGTCCAGGCTGAAGCGCAGGTCGGTTTGGCGGAGTTCGATCAGTTGGCTGCGACCACGCAGCCGGGCGATGGGGAGCGGTGGATCTGCGCGTGTGGCGATCACAAGGTGCATCCGGGGGGGAAGGTGCTCGAGCAGGAAGGTGACTGCGTGATGGACTGGTTTGGCGGTGATGAGATGATAGTCGTCGAGCACCAGGACGAGGCTGTTTGGCAGCCTGTTGACGTCGTTGATCAGCGCAGTAAGGACCGCCTCCTGGTCAGGCGGCTGCGGTGACCCCAGAGCACTCAGTGTGCCCTGGCCGATCTCTTTGTTGATCGTCCGCAGCGCAGCGACCAGGTAGGCCAGGAAGCGGGCGGGATCGTTGTCACTTTCGTCCAGCGAGATCCAGGTGGTGGGTACCCCACAGTCGTTTGTCCAGGCACTGACCAGAGTCGTTTTGCCAAAGCCAGCTGGAGCGCAGATCAGGACAAGCTTGCGGTGCAACCCCTCGTTGAGTTGCTCGATCAGTCGAGGGCGCTGCACCAGCTCTGGCCGGATAGGCGGCATATAGAGCTTGGTGGTGAGCAATTGGATACTCATTCCAGCTTCCTGAACCAAAACCTGCGAGCAAGATGGGCTACGATCCAGCTCACCTTACCACCCTATCTTACCACAGAACCGTGCCTCTCGCAATGCGTTGGTCAGAAGGGCTTTCGAAGCAAAACTCAAGCCTGCTATCAACCCCAAGTTTCTCGGCCTTGAGCCCCTCGGCTGAGCCTGCTCATGGGATAATGGGACATCTCAGATTGGAGGTGTTCCATGAACCACAAGAATCGAGCGACAGGCGACCCCGGTCAGCCCACCGGGGCCGCCCTTTTCTGCCAGGCACAAGCGGGTTGCCGTGACAGCCTGGCGCGACTCATGGCCGCGCACGAGGGATTGGTCCAAGCCGTCGTGCGCAAGCAGGTATTGGGCCACCTACCGTTTGCCGAGGCCCTGCAAGCAGGTCGCATTGGCCTGTGGCGCGCCATTCTGGGCTTTGACCCCGAACGGGGATATGCCTTTTCCACCTACGCCTGGACCTCCATTATGCACCATGTCTGGCGGGAGGTCAAGCTTGCTGAGCGTGCCCATTCGGGGACAACGCAGTGTTTGCCCTTCGATGAATCCTCCTGTTCGGCGTCGGAAGAGACAGACCCGGCCCAAGCCTGGGAGGCATCTACCATACATTCTGCCCTCTGGGACTTGGTAGCCCGATTGCCAGAGCGATTGCGGGCGGTCATCGTGGCCCGCTATGGGCTGACCGGGCAGCCTCGCGCCTTCTATTCCCAGGTTGGGGCCTCGTTGGGCCTCAGCGGCGAGCGAGCGCGACAGCTGCACACTGAGGTCCTGATCTGGCTGCGTCAACCGGCGCACTCTCAGCAATTACGTTCCCTCCTGGGCCGCCACACCCTGGCTGACTATGAGGCGGTAGAGGCCGAGACTCAACGCTGGCTGCGTTGGCGAGGAGGGCACAATGGTCGCTAAGCTCAGCGCTGTCGAGGCCCGCGCTCAGGACTCGGACTTTGGCGCCAAGTGCAGCATCCAGGGTCTGGAAAAGCAGCTGCCTCTGTGTTGGCCAACTCCACGCGGCGTTCCTTCTTCCCCCAAGACTCGCTACCGTTCTCAGTACGTCTACCTCGGCTGGGAAGATCTGAGCGACCCGGCAATCTGGGAGCAGTTGTCTGATTTTGACCTGGTTTTGCGCCTCATCGACTTTTCGGGATTGCGTCCTGTTCTGGCTCTGCGACTGGGCTGGAGATCGGATCGGGGCTGGGCTCCCTTCGACCCGCTATCCATGTTTCTTCTCCTGGGCTGGCAAATCACCAACGGTTGGAGTCGGGCTGAGACGCTGCGCAACTTGGCCAAGAAACGCTATGCCGACTATGCGGAACGTTTCGGCTTTGTCGATGGCGTCTATCCCACGGAAGGTGGTTTGCGCCACTTTCTCACCGCGCTGGGATATCATTCTGACGCCGACGGTGACTCGGTGAGCGTAAAAGTAGATGAGGAGCGCACGGTCGAGGTCGCGATCCAGTATTTGAATCAACTCCTGGCTGGTGCCGTCCACCTGATTCGAGAAGCTGGTCTTCTCAGCCTCGAGGCCTGGAGCCAGGCCCAGGTTTGTCCCGACGGTATGCTTCACCATGCAGCGTCTCGAATGCGCTGTACTTCCGTGTGCGAAACCTGCTACCAACCCACTACTCCCGACCATCCACGTCCTTGCCCGGCCAAAGAGAAAGATCGTCAGGGCTGTGATTGTGACACTCGGACTTGCGCTGAGGTATGTCGTCAGGCCACACCGTGGGACGTCGAAGCTCGCTTTGTCTGGTACAGCGGTTCCAACCAGACCAAGTCCAGCCCCAATCGGTCTACCGACCCGGCGAAAAAGAACAAAAAAAGTGATGGTGAGCCTTACTACGGCTATCGGAGTCTGCCTCTATTGCTGTCCGACCCTAACCGCCGTTTTCATCTCACCTTGCTCGGGGATTTCTTGGCCGCTAACGAGCGGGAAGAGGTTCCGGCTACGGCTCTCCTGCTGCAATTGTCACGCTTTTACCCCGATCTGAATCTGGATGTGGTTGCCGGTGATGCGGGCTTTGGCTTCGACGTATTCTTGCGCACTATCTACTCCCTCGGCGCCAAGCGGATCGTCGATCTCCGCGCCCACGATACCGACAAGAACAAAAAGGTTTGGCCTCTCCGGGGCTATGATGATCGAGGTCGGCCCATTTGTCCCTTCGGCTATGCCTTGACCGCCAACGGATTCGATGCCAACCGTCAACGATACAAGTGGTTCTGCGCCAAAGCCTGTCTCCAGGAAGATGCCGAGCCTTTCGTTGAGCTAGACAACGTCAGCTACCCACCTGCTGAGTGTGGCTACCAGCATGCCGACCATCCTTATGGCCGCATCTTCAACTTGGGGAACGCTTTGCCAATGGCTCCATTCGTCTGGCCCGCGACCTGTCTGTCGGCTCCCCGGCCTGGAAACGTCTTTACCATCGAGCCCGAAATGCTTCAGAAGCTCGCAATGCCACTTTCCAGCACTGGGGACTCAAACGCTTGCCTGTCTACGGTGGCCTACGAGGCAAAGCACTCACCTTCCTGGCCGATACCTGGTCGACCCTGACAACCTTGGCCCGGCTGGTACGCGAAGCGACCCTGGCTGCTGGCTCAACCTGAAAGCGGCTCTCTCTTATCGGACGCCTCGCGAGCCCCTGTGCGCGTGGCACGTTGCCCCCTGCTTACAGATTCCGTTTGGGGCTCCCAGAGACGGCTCCCCGGGCCTGCTGACCCACTCTCTGCCTGTTTCGGCCACAGATCCGAGCCCTATTAGCTTGCCGGAATCCTTTGGCCCGGCTCAGCCCCCGTTCTGCTTCGTTTCAGCTGCCGCCTCAGGGCTTCGTCGAGCTATCAACCCCAGATGTTGCCGTCTTACCCCTCTCTGACTCCGGTTCTGCTTCGAATTCCCGAAGATTGCTGGAGAGCCATAATTCATTCCGTCAAGTTGACAGGACCCTGATTTCATATACAGTTCTAATATCCTTCTAACAGAGGACTAACAGAAGCAGGTTACCATGTTCTGTGTGCCGGCGGCCTGGGATGCCTGGCACCATCAGGGGATTGACAAGGCATTCTCAAACGACTATAATGCGCACGGTCTCCAGACTAGCGCTGGAACACAACAGGAACCGGAAAGAGAGAGTACGTGGCAAAAGTAAACTACATCGGACACGCCACTGTCATGGTAGACATCGGCCAGATCCGCGTCATCACCGACCCCCTCCTACGAGATCGAGTCCTTTTTTTACAGCGTCATGGTTCGAGTCCCGCCGACAACCTATTGGAGCAACACCCTCCTGATATCGTGCTCCTGTCCCACTTGCACTACGATCATGCCGACCTGCCTTCGCTGCGGCGATTGGCACCCACAACCACGGTCATCGCACCCCGAGGCAGCGGCCAGTATCTGAAACGGTGGGCAGGCGTCGAGGTACACGAAGTGTCTGAAGGGGATCAGGTGCAGGTCGCCGACGTAGAGATCACCGCCCTGCCGGCCGATCATGGACAGGCAGTTTCGATCCCGCGTCCCATGAACACCTGTCTGAGCTACGTCATGCGCAACCGGCTTTCGGTCTATTTCGCCGGAGATACAGATCTGTTTGAGGGGATGTACGACGTGGGCAGCGACTTTGACCTGGACGTTGCGCTGTTGCCCGTGTGGGGCTACAGTCACCGAGTAGGCCCAGGCCACCTTACCCCACTAACCGCCGCGCAAGCCCTACAGCGATTACAGCCCCGAGTGGCCGTTCCCATCCATTGGGGCTCATTCCGCTTTTTCGGTCCCGATTCCTTATGGCAGGGGGTCGATCACTTGACCGTTCCGCCACATGCTTTCGCCGAACATGCTTCCCGCCTGGCTCCCCAGACCGACGTCCGCGTGCTTCAACCAGGCGAGTGGACAACCGTCAACTAGCAACTGAGATAGGGAACCGTCTGCGGCCCATCCGGCAGCACGGCGATCGTCGCAGCCGGATTCCCGAGCCGGATCCCTGCCACCACTTCCTCGATCGAGCGGCAGGGGAGCACGTGTGCCCGGCGCAGTTCCTCATCCGAGAGGCCATCGGCATAGACGTGGACCCGGGCCTTTTGCTGGACCTGGGCCTGGAGTTGCACTTCCCACTGGTCGTGGCAGCGGAAGCCGGGAGACATCACTCTGGCCAACAGGTCCTCAGCCGAGTCCGCCTCCCAGAGCAAGCGTCTGTACTCGCCATGATCGGGAATCCCATCCCAGCACTCACCCGCGACGATGATATCGCCACCCTCCTTCACGATCAGGGCCGCAGCCGACATGCCCTTGACCGCCTGATAAAGATTCAGGTCCAGAGGGTAGCCACTGTTGGACGTGATCACAACGTCGAACGCTTCAGGCAGCGGCCGCATGGCCGTTTGCCGCGCAGACTCTGTTCCCGCGCGATGGGCTGCCACCAGATCCCCGGCAAAGACCCCGGTGATCTGGCGCTCCTGGTTCAGCGTAACGTTCAGTAAAAAGGTCGGCTCGGTGCGCAGGGCCACGGCCAGCATCTCCTCCCAAAGCGGATTGCCATCTCGACCCTGCTCAGGGCGAGCCTCCGTCACGGTCCAGGTGGCCTCCGGCTCGGCGATCATGGCCGGGCCGTGGTTATCCAGGATCGATTCAGCATCGGCGATGCCGGGCAGGACAGCCTTCGGCCCACCGCTAAAGCCGGCGAAGAAGTGAGGCTCGATGAAGCCGGTCAAGATGCGCACCGATGCCTCCATGTACACTCGGTTGATCCGCACCATGCGGCCAGCCCGGTTTCGTGCCACCTCGACCATTTGCCCTTCATCCCAGGCGTCGTGCTGCACCACACGGAAACGATCCACCACCGTGTCGCCAAGCATCCGCCGCAGCTCGTCCTCGGTCTGCGGGCGGTGGGTGCCCAGGGCATTGATCAGCACCACCTGCTCGTCGGGCACGCCAGCCAGGGACAGTTCATCCAATAACGGGGGGAGCACCCGGTCATTGGGCATCGGGCGGGTCAGATCGCTGAACACGACCGCAACCCTGTCTTGCGGTTGGACCAGCTCCTGCAAGGAGGGCGCGCCCAGCGGTGACCGCAGCGCCTCGATGATGGACGCCTGCTCGTCGGACAAGCCTGGTACAAACTCCGGTTCGATGATGGTTACGGGTACGTCGTCCGGCAACTCGATCCGCAATCCCGTCCGGCCATAGGCCAGTTGCACGTGCATCGTTCTCTCCTTCCCTTGGCAACAACGCCGAAATCCGGCGACCTCCTCTATTATCCATCATCAAGAGATTTCTGCAAGTCGCGGTCCATCCCTGTCAGCCTCAGGTCATATTCCCGGATTCAGTTCGCCGACGTGAGACATGTCCAAACCCCGGGTCGAAAGCCATCCTGTATTTAAGGACCTCGAGGGAACTTGACCAAGGCTCCTTTCACCACTATAATGAACGGTACGGCCCACCCAAAGAAATCACAGCAATCAGGAGCAACTATGAGCAAAGAGCATACAATCGCCATTGTGACCGGAGCCAACCGCGGTATCGGCTTTGAGGCCTGCCGCCAGCTTGCCTTGCGGGGCATCCAGGTCATCATGACCAGCCGCGACGAGGCCAAGGGCCAAGCTGCCCAACAGAAGCTGGCAAACGAAGGGCTCGAGGTAGCCTATCACCAGCTCGACG
>JASFHU010000124.1:0-9246 GCA_050123055.1 Anaerolineae bacterium | reverse complement strand
GCCTGGACATGATCCGCGGGCAAAAAGTACCGCAGGTAGGCAGAGTAGTAGAGCTGTCCCTCTCCTGTCTGGCCTAGCTGCGCCTCGTGGCGCTCCAGGACCAGGCGGTTGCCGCCGCCCGACTGCAAGTCAGCCAGCAGCCGAGCGATCTCGATCTGCAGCTTGCGGCTTTCGTCAATCGTTTCCTTCGACACCGTCCCGCTTGCCAACTCGTCTCCGTTCAGGGTCACACGGTAGCTGAAATCTCCGGCCAGCTCACCACTGGCCCGCATATACTCCACCAGACCCAGTAGCGACCAGGCAGTGGCCTGTGTCGTCTCCCAATGGCCCTCCTGGCGTGCGGCCATCAGCCAACGGACCGTGTTGGGCAAGAGCTCGCTATGCGCCTCCAGCCGTGACAGGGCCCAGAGCACAATGCCCGTGGTGCGGATATCGGTGTTCATGTTCCAATAGTCGGGCTCGGCCTCCTCCCAGTGGGTCCCCGTGGCACTGGTGATTGCGTCGCCCGCCAGGTCGCCCAGCAGCGTCTCCACTCGTCCCGTATCTTCCCCTTCCAGCAGGCCCAGCGCCATAGCCAGTGTGGCCTGTCCATAGTGATCCAGCAGATACCTCTTCTCAAACAGCCGGATGGCCAGGCCCAGCTCGCCACCACTTTCCTGGTCAATGGTCGTCCCATACTCGGCCAGGATGTAGAGCTGATAGGCCAGGCGGTTTGCCTCCCGGTGGCTGTCGACCCGGCTCACCGAGGGCAGGTGGCTATGCACATAGTCGGCCGCCTTGTCCATCGCTGTCCCATCCACCACGAACCCAGCCCGATGGGCCTCCAGCATCCCCTGCAGCGCGTAGGCCGTCAAATAGGGATCGCTCTCATCCAATACCCACCAGCCCCAGCCGCCGTCGTAGTGTTGCTGTGCGTAGAGCCGCTGCAAGGCGGTGCCCACCATCTGGGCCAGTTTCTGCCGCAACAGCGGGTCTGACTCTGGCCCTTCGATCCCCAGCTCTTGTAGAGCTTGCCAGGTGACCACGTTGGGCAAGAAGCGGCTCACTGTCTGCTCTGTGCACTCGTAGGGATAGTGTTCCAGATAGCGCAGACCGTCCTGGCTGGCTGCCGTGAGCGAGCCGTCGATCTGTACCGTCAGGTCGCCCTGGCTCGGGTCGAGCACAGACGGCGGTTGGATGATCTCCTGCCGCAGCCCCGGCGCCGCCAGGTGGCCGGAGGTAGCTACCACCTCTGGCGTCGAATAACGGTAGACCGGCAGCCTGTCCTCGCGGGCATCGTAGAGCACTTGGCCCGTACCGCCCGCAGAGTCATCCGCCCTGGCCCACATGCGCACGCTGACCTCCTCCCCTGGCAGCGCCTTGACCGGCCAGGTGATCTTGGTCTTTTCCCAAGGCGGGATGTGCACGGTCCGGCTATCTTCACCCTCCAGGGCCAGTCCCTCAGCAACGATGTTGACCTCCACCTCCAGCGCCGCGGCCGTGTTGTTGTGCACCAATGTCGCGATCTCGGCCTTGTCGCCCACCACAAAGAAGCGCGGCAGCACGGGGCGCACCAATAGGTCCAGCGTGCTTAGCACGTCCACCTCTGCCCGCCCCACCTCGGTATCGGCCGTGATGCCCCGTGCCTGCATCCGCCAGGTGGTCAGGTTGTCCGGCAACTGCACCGTCACCTCGGCCTGGCCATCCTTCCCCGTCTGCACCACCGGGTCCCAAAAGGCGGTATCGGCAAAACGACTCCGTACCATCCCTTCCCCGTCGCCTCCACCGCCGCCCTTGGCCCGGGGTTTGAGTTCGCGGTTGAACGCCTCCATGGCCACCACCAGTGGTGTGCTGGTCCGGACCCCAAGCCCCCGCCCTCGCCAAAAGGTCTCCAACAGTGTCGGACCCGGCTCGTCGGCCAGTGCCAGGGCCGCCAGGTCGGCCAGGCGCAGAGAGAGCTCGGCCTCCACCGGCCTTCCTTCCCGGTCCCTCACCATCACGTCGTAGGTGGCCGTCTCGCGTGGCCCATAGTGCTCGTTTTGAGCCAAGCCCTTGTCGGGCGTCAGCGTGATCTCTAACTCCTTCGATTCCACCGACACCGGGAGCTTGGCCACCCCCATCTTAAAGGTCGCCAGCCCATCCGCTGCCTGCTCTGCACCCTGGACCAGGACCACCGACACGAACAGGTTGGGCACGTGCTCCTCACCGATGGGCACCCGGAGCACCTCGCTGTTGCTCGTCAACTCGTGCACCTCGCTGCTCACGATATGGCCTCGCTCAGCAGTGACCAGTACCTGGACGGTACCGCTGTAGGGCGAAGGGAGAAGGATTTCGGCCACATCGCCAACCCGGTATTCCTCCTTGTCGGCGATCAGCTCGATCCGGTTGTTGCTCTCCTGCCGCCAGCGCACATATCCATCGCCTCCCCAGACCCAAAAGTAGGCCGCGCTACGCACCTCGTTCCCCTGACTGTCGAGGCCGCTGGCTCGAACCCTGTAGCTGCCGGCCTTCTCTGGTGTATAGGCCACCACGGCCCGGCCGTCGTCGCCGCTGGTCACCGTCGTCGTGAAAACCGGGACATCCTCGCTGCTCCAGTCCCAGTAGAAACGGCCATCCTCGGCCTGCCTGCGCACGCTGTACCAGCGGTGTTCCATAAAGACGACCGTCAGGGAGACATCCGCCACCGGCTCGCTGTCCCAGTCGACGGTGAGCAGGTCCACCTGCTTTTCCTCACCCACCCGGGCCAGGTAGCCACGCGGCGCCACGCCGGCGTAGAACGCGCCCTTGTGCACCACGGTGGCCGTACGCTGGCTTACCTCCTGGCCGCTGAGGTCGGTCACGCTGGCCTCTATGGTGAAGATCTGGCTCTGGCTCTCTCCGGTGATTTCGGCCGGCACCTGCCAGGTCACCCGCCCCTCCTCGTCAGTCTGGGCATCGCCCTCGGCAATGAGCTGCCCATAATCGCCATAGGACGATTCGGCCTCAGGACTGGCCCACTCAAAGTCCGACCAACTGTACCAGGGGCAGCGCAGGCTCGAGGGACAGCGGTACCGGAACCCATAGTCGCTGCTCAACACGCTCCAGTGGATATCGGCCCCAGCCACCGGCCCGCCAAAGTAGTAGCTCGCCTCAGCGCCGACCTTGATCGACTCCCCGCTCAGATATGCCTCCCGGTCTGTGCTCACCGCCACCTGATACTCTGGCTTGCGGTACTCGGCCACCTGAAAGCTGGCGCCGGCATAGAACTCCCGATCGGTGCCCCGGATCTCCATGTGGTAAAAGCCCAGCGGCGCTTCCTCATCTAGCAGAAGCGCATCGTTCAGGCTGCCCATGTCATTGAGCGCCACTTCCTCCTCCACCAACTCTTTGCCAGTGGGATCCTGGATGAGCAGGTGCACGCTCTCCAACCCTTCCGCCGAGCCTGGCGCGGGTTCCTGGGGCAGGCGGTAGCGAGCATCGTCGTCGGCGCGCACGATGCCCTTGAAAAAGACAGTCTGGCCCGGGCGGTAGACAGGCCGGTCGGTGTAGAGAACGCCCCGGTACTTGCTGGCCCAGAACTCCGATGGGGTACCGAAATCCCAGGGGCTGATGCCTTTGTCCCAGTCGCTGTAGGCGATGCCAAAATCGACCTCCCCCGGCTTACCGGTGACACCAAAGAAAGGTTCCCACAGGCTCTTGATCTCCAGGCCGTCAGCAAGATACAGCCCGTCGCCGCCGGTCCGGCCGCCGGTTTCCACCCCCATCCCTTGGGCATAGAACGCCACCGGCAGTCCTGCGACCGGTTGGCCCGTGGCCAGATCTGTGGCCCAGACCAGCGCCTCGCTGTGGGTCTGCTTCATGGTCAGGTTGAGCCGCGACTTGATAAACAGCGTGCGCGAGGGTTTGGCATCCGGCGGCCCCTTGACCTCAGGCGCGGTCAGCTCGACGCAGTACAGCCCTGGCGGCAGGGGATTGCCCTCCCCATCGAGCAGCTCAAAGCGCGCCCGGGCCTCCTCGTTGGGCGGCCCTTTGACCCGCCGCGCCCAGCGGCGCACCAGGTCCTCTTCCCGCGGCGCGTACTCGTGCCAGGCATTCCAACTGCTGTTAAGCTCGGCAAAGGTCTGGATGCTAACCCGGTACAAGCTCGCGTCCAGTCGTGAGACGTTACGGTAGGCGCCAAAGACCACCGTGTCGGTGTAAGTGCCAAAGGTACTGACCCGCCCGCTCGTGCTCAGCACGGCGTAGGGAGCCAGGTCGCCGGTGGTGAAGCGGATGGTCACCGGCTGGCCCAGCTTGGCGCCGTACCTGTCAGGCGTGTCCCCATCCAGCGAGAGGGTATACTCCGTGGCCGGATCTTGCTGCAACCGGACGCGTACCTCGGTGTCGAACTCTGACCAGTAGGTGTAGACGGGCGTCGCTTCGGGCCGGATGGTGAGGTGTTCCAGAAAGCCTGCCCGCTGCATGGGGCTGGCAAAGGTGATCCGCACGCTGCCTTCCGGTTCCGCATCCTCCTCGCCGTCCCGGGGAGAGCTTCCGACCACGCCCGGTGCCTGGACGGTGCTAAAGGTCCAAGCCGTCTCCCTGGCCGTGCCCATCTCGCCTATTCTGGCTTGCGCCCCCTTGCCCACCCTGACCGAGAAAGCCGTGTCCCGTGGCAGGGGTTCTGCCGGCACAAACACCATCGTCTCCGGCGTGATGGGTGTCTCGCCGCCCTGCCAGCGGAAGGCACCCTTAACTCCCTCGCCCTCGCGCTCAAGAGAGAAATGTTCCATCACCGAGGCGTGATCCATCGGCTGGTTAAAGGTTACGCTGATGACGCTGCTAGGTCCCACGTGCGCAAAGCGCTTCGGAGGCTGATGCTTTAGCACTTTGGGCCGCAAAGTGCTGAACTCCCACCGATAGTCCTCCTCCAGGAAACTGCCGCTGGTGCCGGTCAAACCGGCTGCTATGCGGGCCTTGTAGTCGGTGGCTGGCAAGAGGCCCTCCTCCGGGCGAAAGACATAGATCGACGTGTTCAGCCATTCCCCCTCGCCGCGCACCGGCGGCATAAAGGTCAGCGGATCGGGAAGTTCACCCTGCCGGCTGATAGCCGCTAGGGGCACCACTGGCCGGTCGAAGATGACCGTCACTGTCGTATCGGGGTCAAGTTCGTCGCTGCCTGGCGCCGGGATCACCTGGCTCACCCTGAGCTCACCCACCGTACGGAAATCAAAGCCGGTCGCTTCCGCCAACGGTGTACCCTCGACGTTGCGGGCAGTTTCAGCCACCGTCACCCGGTAGGGGCTGGCTCGCTCCAGCCCGCCAGCGGCGACAAAGGCCACGCCCCGCTCATCGAACCAATCGAACGCCCCCTCAAGAGTCGGTGAGATGGCGAATGCAGCCTCCACACTCTCCCGGTCCATCGGCTGGTCGAAAATCAGTTCCAGCGGCGTATTGGGGGGCTGCTCTTCCCCCCGGGCCGGGCTGTGGTACAATAGGCGCGGAGGGGGCAGGGGCAGGGGCGTCGCGGTCGGGGCCACAACCTCCACCGGCCCAGCGATTGCCGTAGCGGTGGCCGGCGGCATAGGCGCCCGCGTACCCTGTTCGCAGGCTCCGAGCGCCAGCGCCAGCACAAGCAGGATCAACAGGAACGGACTTTGACCGGGCCATCCATTAGAGCTGACAGTTCGCTTAGCTTTAGTCATCATAGTACTTTCCCACGATCTCGATGTAATCGGTGATGATCCCGTCGACCGGAATGTCCTGGTACACCCCTGCGTCTTCTTCCGTGTCGATCATCAGGTAGAATCGCGCCCCGGCCTCTTCCACGTTTTGGAGGTACCGGTACGGCCATCCCCAGGCAAGCCTCGTGTATTCCGGTGGCAGCCCAATACCCAACCCCTGGCACGCCTCCGGGAACCCAACCAACCCCAGCGTGAGCCAGTATGGCATCATGCACGCCTTCACCTGCGGGCGGATGCCGACCAGGCGCGTGACCGCCGGGATCGCGCCTTGAACATACTCGTAAGTCTCCTCAGGCCCCCAGTAGTAAAGCAGCCCCTGCTGCTTCTCTGGAAGCGCGCCGAGGATCTCTACCAGGAGCCTGGCCGTTTCCATCGAGCCGTCCTTGTGATCGATCCACAGTTTCTTGTCGGGGAAGGCCTGCAGCACCTCCACCAGCGTAGGCATCCGGCCCACCCCCTTGCCGCGCAACGGAAAGGTCCGGCCCTCGTCGTGGGTATAGCCATAGCTAATGTCCAGGCCCTGGAGGTACGCCAGCGGACGGTCGCTCACCTTGCCCTCGCCATCGGTCCGGCACTCTAGCGTTTCGTCATGAAAGATGACCAGTTCGTCGTCGCTCGTGCGCCGGATATCGATCTCGACGATGGTCGCGCCCATCTCGAAGGCGGCTCCAATCGACTCGATGGTGTTCTCGATGTACTCGTGGGTCGGGGTATAGATGTGCCTGGCCTCGCACCCTGTTCCACGATCGTAGGTCCCCTTCCTCCAATTGGTATGCACCCCCCGGTGGGCAACGACGTCAAACCAATCTTTCGAAGGGACATCTTCAGGGCTGCCACCATAGAACATCTGGAACAGACCCAATCCTCCAGACAGCGCAACCGTGAAAAGCAAATATCTCTTGAACATCTATCCTGCCTATTCCTGCACTTCGACCCATACTTCGCTGCTCTTTATACGCTTCCCACCAGGGTCTACGCCTTCTGCAGAGAAAGCGTGCCTGCCTGCCTCAAGCTGCCACCAGGCCTCGTAAGGCGGCGTACCAAAGTCGGCCAGCGGCTGGCCGTCCACCAATAGCGTAACTCGCTCCAGCGATCTTGCCATTCCCAGATGGGCCGCGACCAGGATCCGCTGCGCATCACGGGGCAGCGTTGGGTCCAGGCGGTAGACCGCCCCGGCGTCCGGACTGCTCATAGTCAGCCTTCGATCCCAGCTCGCCGGTTCCGACTTTGCGATCTGCTCTCCCGATCCCAAGCTTAGCAGCGGCTCTGGGATCCCCTGCCCTCGTGCCCACGCCTCAGCTTGGGGTGGCAACACCGTGTACAGCCGCTCGACGGTCTGCTCCGCCGCTGTGTCACCAGTGGCTGGCCCGCCACTGGATTGGTCGATGGCCACGCGCTGGTGCAAGGTACAGGCTTCCGCGGGTTCGGTGCCCGCTAGGAACAACTCCATCACCCGGTGAGGGCAGTCGGGTTCTGGCAACTGGCCCGATAGGGCGCAGACCTCTACCTCGACCAGTCCTTCCGGCCGCTCAAAGTCGCGCCTCGGCTGGCCGTGCAGGGCCGATTCGACAAAATCGTGCCACATCGGGGCCGCCCCACTGATGCCCGATACGTCGTGCATCGGCTCGTTGTCGGCGTTGCCCGTCCACACCCCGGCCACGAGCTCAGGCGTGTACCCCACCGTCCAGTTATCGCGGAAATCGGTCGTTGTCCCGGTCTTGGCCGCCGCGGGACGGCTCAGCTTCAGGGCGCTTCCCTGGCCAAACGATGGGATGCGGGCTGTGTCATCGCTCAGGATATCAGTGATCAGGTAGGCTACCCGCTCGTCCACCACCTGTTCGCCAACGCCCGGTATCGCGGACCACAGCACCTGTCCTTGAGCATCTTCCACGCGGCGAACCGCCACCGGCCGGACGGCCCGGCCCCCATTGGCCAGGGCTGCATAGGCTGCCGTCAGTTCGAGCAGGCTTACCTCGCCACCACCCAGCGTCACCGCCAGACCCAACCGGTGGGGATCGTCAAAGGTACTGATCCCCAGCCGCCGGGCCAGGCCGGTCATCGCCTCCAGCCCCGTGGCCTCCAGCACCTTGACCGCCACCAGGTTATAGGAGGAGGCTAGCGCCTCGCGCAGGCGAACCGGCCCGCGGAATCGCAGGTCATAGTTGAGGGGCACATACGACGCGCCCTCCTTTGTCAGGAACGACGTCCGCTCGTCGAGCATCATAGTCGCCGGAGTCAGGTTGCCGCCCTCAAAGGCAGCCGCGTAGGTGATCGGCTTGATGGACGAACCCGGCTGGCGCAAGGCTGTCGTGCCGTTCACCGCGCCGTCGATCCGTGCCGAAAAATAGTCAGGACTGCCCAGCATGGCCAGGATCTCGCCCGTCTGCGGGTCGAGGGCCACCAGGGCCGCATTTCGCACGTTGTGACCACCCGGCGGACAGTTGGCCGGCCCCGTACCCCCACCGGACCCGGCCTGGCACTTCGCCAGGCCAGCCAGCCTCTGCCGCACAATGTCGCGGGCCGTCTCGTTGAGCTCTAGATCTAGCGTCGTATAGATCTGCAGATCGCCCTGCTCCAGCCGCTCCAGCCCCAATTCCTGTTCCAGCAAGCCACGCACATACATCACAAAGTGGGGGGCCCGGATGTCAAAGGGAGCCGGGGCATAGTACAGCTTCTCTTCCCTGGCCCGGCGGGCCTCGTCCGCGGTGATGTAGCCGTGCCTGACCATCAGATCCAGGACGACTGTCTGGCGTGCTTTGGCATTCTCCGGGTTCTCAAAAGGATTGTGGTAGGGTGGCGACTGGGGTAGCCCAGCCAGCATGGCAGACTCGGCCAGGTCCAGGTCGCGCGCCTGCTTGCCAAAATAGGTCTGGGCTGCAGCCTCGATGCCATAGGCCAGGTTCCCAAAATAGATCTCGTTGAGGTAGAGGGCCAGGATCTCGTCCTTGGAGTACCTGCTTGTGATCCGCCAGGCCAGGATCGCCTCCCGCAGCTTCCTGGTCAGCGTCTGCTCGTAGCGCTCCTCGGGGCTCATCAGTAGGTTGCGGGCCAACTGCTGCGTGATCGTGCTGGCGCCCGATACAATCTGCCCGCTGCGCAGGTTGAGCCACGCCGAGCGCAGGATAGCCCAGCCATCCACGCCGGGGTTCTCGTAAAAGCTGGCATCCTCAGTGGCGACGACCGCCTGGCGCAGCGCCTCGGGCATCTCGTCCAGGGGGATGGGCGAATGGCGCCCGGTGTAGGGGGGCGGCATCTCGAACAGCAGGGTCCCGTGCCGGTCGTAGACCTTGCTGCTCGATGCGCCGGCGAATTTGTGCAGATCGTCCAGCGGCGGAAGGCCCGCCACTAGCCACAGATACGCGGCCAGGATGGCGAGCCCGATCGTACTACACAGAGTGGTGAGCGCAACCCACAGGCTGCGACGACGTGAACGGGCGAGCATGGGCCCTCCGGGCTAGGGATCGGATCCCACCCATCATAACTCACGCTGCCCGTTGTTGCGTGATTCCTGGCTGGTGCCCAGCCCACGCTTTCCTGACGCTAGTCCGTCGTACTGCGTTTCTTG